>CAYJHV010000347.1:0-2205 GCA_964369825.1 uncultured Desulfovibrionaceae bacterium
CAGGTGTTATTGTCGGCGTGATACTAAAGTGGATTTATAAATAAACCACAAGTTTCAAGCCCGGCAGGACTACAACTCCATACCAAGCTTGAAACTTGTGATAACCCCGCGTACAGGAGGATCTCCCAACCTGTGCAATAAATATAAGTACACATAGTAATCTTGTCAAGCCCTAACATTTTCCTAACAAGGCGATGGCATCTCAAGCAGCATCTTGACATGCTGCACGTAATCATATATAATACTGTAAATTGTTTGAGAATTAATATCTAGAATAACAATGACAAAATCAGTTTCATATAAAAACATTTTTTATTGTTCAAATGTTTTCAGCATACTTAGATATGCTTTAGGAAATTTTATGAATAAAAGCTTTTGCATTCTATTATTTTATATTTTTTTGTTTTTTTCCCCTACCATGGGCACTGCAGGAACTATATACTCAGATGCGGACAAGGATATATTTAAACTTTTTTCTGAAGTGAATGAAACTGAAGCTTCTTTTACAGCTGTAGATGAAATTACTCAGCTCATAAAGACACGCTTGCAATGTTTTGAAGATAATTTCAGCTATGAAAAGCGTGTTACTTTGTGTATAACCGATTACCGTGATAATATTATTGCTGTAGCAAGACAGCTTATAAAAGCACGACCTGATGTGGGTACATTCTTAAAAAATTTAGACTACTGCCCTATTATGCACAACCTTTGTCAAGGACAAAGTAAAATGCGAAAAATTCAAGACCCAAATCTTTGTATAACTTTTGAAAGAAAATGTATTGATTTAATGCTTGATAAATACTGGCGTGGTTTTCCTTTATACAATAATGTTGAACTTAGGATGGATTAATGAGTATACTAGAAAAATGTGCTGCAGTTTATCGCAAAAACTATCCATACTTTATTATTTTTATTTTATGCTGCGTTGCTTTCGTCGCTTTTTTTTGGAATAATATTGTTGTTACAGTGCATTCCGGCGAACGTGGAGTAAAATACAATCGTTTTTCGGGTGGCACAGTACTTTCACATGCATATGGCGAGGGTTTATACTTATTGTGGCCCTTTGATATTATGTTTATCTATAATACCAGAGTTATTAAATTTTCTGAAGAAACTTTAATGCCAACCAAGAATGGTATGTTTGTAAAAGTTCGTTTTTCATGTCAATTTCAGGTGGATATCAATAGATTGCCGCAATTACATCAACAGATTGGTCCTAACTATCAAAAAAATATTGTTATCCCCATGACACAAAGTGTCGTGCGCCAAGTGATTGGTCGTTACTCGGCAGAGGATTTATACTCCAAGGCACGCAAAGAGCTTGAAGATGATATGATGGTTCGTGCTGTCACATCGCTTGGGCGTTTGCCCATTACTGTACATGGTTTTTTAGTTGAAAACCTTTCTTTTCCTAAGGAATATAATAAAGCCATTGTGAACAAAATGATCGAGATGCAAAAGTTTGAGCGCTATAAATATACCAATGAAATTGAGGTTGCTGAGGCAAAGCGAAAATTCATCGAAGGGTTTGGAATAAAAAAATTTCAAGAACTTATCAATACCGGAATGACGGAAAATTTCTTACGTTTTGAGGGAATTAGAGCAACAAAGAAACTGGCTTCTTCCATAAATGCCAAACTTGTGGTTGTTGGCGGAGGAAAAGATGGTTTGCCGGTTATATTAAACAGCGGCGATATGCAAAGCACTGCTTCACAAAATTCTCTCCAAGCTACGAACGACAGTTTGCCTTCTACACAAGCTCAGCCAAGCGAAGCTGAAAAGGAAAGTGCATCCCCAAGCATTTCGGTTCAAGTCACTCAGGATGAACAAAAATCTTTTGCAGATTATTTGAAAGAACTTGAAGCAATTTTAACACATAAAATTATACTCCCCAAGCCCAAAGAAAACTCAGAGTAAAATAAGGAGTGACCAAGTGATACTTTTCTTTTTTTTGTTTATTATATTTGCAATCATTATTGGCTTTTTGGGTCGAAATCGCGGTTTTGGCGTTTGGGGCTTCTTTTTTGCGAGCGTGCTTTTTACCCCTTTTATAGGCGGTTTATTACTTATTGCTTCTTTTTGCGGAAAGAAAAATCCTTCTTAAACAGAAGAGCATACTTCATAAATATATAAAATCAAATTGTTATTCTTATAATTTAGTAGTTTACAAAGATTTTATTTATCGAATATTTATGAAGATATGCT
>CAYJHV010000348.1:0-2198 GCA_964369825.1 uncultured Desulfovibrionaceae bacterium
TGAATTATTAGAAAAACTCAACGCAACGCTTGACGGTAAAGAACTTCGCTTTATGGAAGTATGTGGTACCCATACAGTTTCCATATTTCACAGTGGATTACGTGATCTTTTACCCCCAAATATTACGCACCTTTCCGGTCCCGGTTGCCCCGTTTGCGTCACCCACGACGCAGAAGTTGCTACTTTTCTAAATTTAGCAAAAAAAGATAACATTATTATAGCAACTTTTGGCGATGTTGTGCGTATTCCGGATCCTGACGGAAAAAGTTTAAAACATGCTTTGGCAGAAGGAGCAAGGGTAGAAGTTATTTATTCACCCTTGGACGCTCTGCTTCTTGCGCAAAAAAACCCTCACGATACAGTGATTTTTCTTGGCATTGGTTTTGAAACAACTGCCCCCACTGTGGCCGCAAGTTTACTCATGGCTGAAGCGCAAGGTATCAAAAATTTATTGGTTTTTTCTTGCCATAAACTGGTACCGCCGGCTTTACGCGCGCTTTTGGACGATGAAGGCTGTGCGGTGGATGCTTTTTTGCTTCCCGGACATGTTTCCACTATTTTGGGGCTGGAACCTTATGCATTTCTTGCCGATTATAAAACACCGGGCATTGTTGCCGGTTTTGAAGCCGCAGATATATTATTGGCTTTGGTAATGATGGCTCAAGAAATACGTGACGATACATTTAGCATACAAAACGCTTATTTACGTGCCGTTGACCAACAAGGCAATCCCAAGGCTCAAGAAATCCTCCATAAAGTTTTTATGGCCGGCGATGCTTTGTGGCGTGGTATAGGAAATATCCCTCAAAGTGGTTTGATTTTTCGGGAAAATTTTGCGCATCGTGATGCTTTACTTACTCTTGGAATGCAATTACCGCAAGTGAAAGCGCTTCCCGGCTGTCGCTGTGGCGATGTACTCAAAGGTAAAATACTTCCGCCCCAATGCCCACTTTTTTCCAAACGCTGTACGCCGGCTGCACCTCTTGGACCTTGTATGGTCTCCACCGAGGGAAGCTGTGCGGCCTATTATAAATATCGCTTACCTGTATAATTACAATATATTGGAATACTTATGACTCGTACCCTTCTTCTTGATTCCGGCAGTGGAGGTAAAGCCTCTCAACGCCTCATTAATGATTATTTTTTTCGCTACTTTTCCAATGAAATTTTGGAACGCATGGACGATGCCGCCTTGCTTAACCTCAAAGGTTCCATTGCCATGAGCACCGACTCATACACGGTAACGCCACTATTTTTCCCCGGTGGCAGTATCGGTACCTTGGCAGTGCATGGTACGGTGAACGATGTGACCATGCTGGGCGCAAAGCCCAAATATTTATCTGCGGCCTTTATTCTTGAGGAAGGGCTTGACCTTGAACTTCTTGAGCGTGTGCTTAAAGATATGGCAGAGGCTGCCAAGGAAGCCGAAGTAAGTATCGTAACCGGCGATACCAAGGTTGTTCCCCGTGGTGCTTGTGATAAAATCTTTATTAATACCACCGGCATAGGTGAGATTATAACATCGCATCCACCCTCAGGGCACAATGCGCTGGCAGGCGATGCCATATTAGTAAGCGGTACCCTTGGCAATCATGGTTTGACCATCATGGCGCAGCGTGAAGGCTTGTCCTTCATCTCCGACGTGGCTTCAGATTCTGCGCCCTTAAATCATATGGTACACAATATTTTGCAAGCAATAAGCCATCCCAAAGCCTTGCATGTTTTGCGAGATCCCACACGTGGCGGACTTGCCACAACGCTTAACGAAATTGCCGAACAATCAAAAGTAGCCATGCTCATTGAAGAAAATGCATTGCCCATAGATGAATCTGTCAGTAGCGGTGCCTCCTTTCTTGGGCTTGACCCACTCTATCTTGCCAACGAAGGAAAGCTTATTTGTATAGTACCGGAAAATGAAGCAGAAAATGCCTTACAAGCCATGAAAGCAAGCTCTTATGGGCACAATGCCGCTCGCATCGGAACAGTGCTTGATCCGCAAGAAAACAATTGCCGCGCGGGGCAGGTGATTTTAAAAACACATATTGGCGGTAAACGCTTGCTTTCCATGTTGGAAGGAGCACAGCTCCCAAGAATATGTTAGTGATTAGTGGGCAGTGGTTAGTGGCTGTAGGTACTTCGCACACATAATATCGTGGTTTAATTTGAAAACAATAACATTAACAACAAAAATCAGCTTT
>CAYJHV010000349.1:0-2184 GCA_964369825.1 uncultured Desulfovibrionaceae bacterium
ATATTACAAATATTTGCAAGTAAAAAATGGGAAATAATTATGCAGAGAACTTGATTTTCTAGCCTTTACCTCTGCACACTCTTTTTTTGTGCGTAAATATAAAATCATATTTTACATATAAATTTATATAATAAATTAATTGTGTAGAGGTTTTAATTCAGAATCTAAGAGCTTATCCGTAAATAACGTATCGTGGACAATTACTGCGTCAAAGCACCTTTTTTCTCAGGTCGAGTATGTTTTTCTGGATACACTCCCTTCGCAAAAATGCACTTTTCCTTGTACTTGCCTCACGTTACATTTATTTACGGACAAGCTCTAAGTTAAAATCAATTTTTCAATTTTAATTTCTTTCTACTGCGGCAAAACAAGTTTCACTTTGTCGGCAAAATACTTTGCATTTTAGCGCAACGTCCTGTTGCTCATTAAAATCTAAGTGTAAGATCAACGTAAACTGTTTTTATAATAGAAATAAATAAACCAAACTTAAATACGACATTCAGGGTACTTATTTTGATAATAGTTACAAAATTCACAATTAAAATCCTGCCCTTGTAACACATTAACATGACATTATTAATTTTTAAAAATAAGCAAAAAAAAAATTTTTGCATAAAAAGCCTTAATTTTCTGTACAACTCTAAAGCTTTTTGTTAAAATGCATTTACTCAATTATTTTTGTATTATTTTTTTAAGTATTCAAGCGTGTTTATATTGTTTGTCACCGGGGCAATCCCCTGCAAATTACTTTACTTGCTTGCCGTATACTTTAGATTCTTTTTCTACACTTTTGGTTAAAAGAAGGGCTTTGTGAAAAAAATTACAAAATTACTTGACAAAGTTTGTGTAACGTACCTATAGTGTTCTGGACAGTTGCGTTTAAACACAAAATATTTAGTGTCGTTTATATTGCAAGTGTTATTAAGTTGAGGTGTTTACTTTATTACTTTGGGTTTTATTTGTGTTTTTGTGTATGAGTAAGCAGTAATTGTGTCTGGTGGATCCCATAAAAGGTTGAACCAAAACTGTCGACCTTTTTAGGCTCCATCGGGTGAGAGTGTCTCCCCATTTCATGATGGATTTCAGTTTAACACTAAAACAAAAATTCGGAGGATGCATATGCCAACGTTCGTCGATCCATCAAAATGCGACGGTTGCAAGGGTGGCGAAAAGACTGCCTGCATGTATATTTGCCCAAACGATCTCATGATTCTTGATCCGGAAGAAATGAAAGCGTATAACCAAGAACCTGACGCCTGCTGGGAATGCTATTCCTGTGTAAAGATCTGTCCTCAAGGTGCCATCACAGCGCGTCCTTATGCTGACTTTGCTCCCATGGGCGGTACCTGTATCCCCATGCGTTCTGCTGATTCCATCATGTGGACTGTAAAATTCCGTAACGGTAACGTAAAACGCTTTAAGTTCCCCATTCGTACCACTCCTGAAGGTTCCATCAAACCTTTTGAAGGCAAGCCAGAAGCAGGTAATCTTGAAGATGAACTTTTGTACACAGAATCCGCTTTAGTAGTACCTAAAGTATTCAATACAGAAGCCACCAAAATTGCCGAAGCTGATAAAGTAGCCACTGAAATGGAACACGGCCGCTAGGCAGTGCTCAATAACAAGTACGAATGTAAGGAGAAATTGTTATGCCAATGATTCCCATTAAAGAAAGTGTAAAGGGTGTTGCCATTGCCGAACCCTCAATCAAAGAGCATACCGTTGATTTGCTCATGGTAGGCGGCGGAATGGGCTGTTGCGGTACAGCCGTTGAAGCTGTTCGCTGGGCCGAGAAGTATGCCCCTGATTTGAAAATTATGCTCGTGGATAAAGCTACGCTTGAGCGTTCCGGCGCTGTTGCTCAAGGTCTTTCTGCTATTAACACCTACATCGGCAAAAATACTTCCGATGATTACGTGCGTATGGTGCGCACAGACCTTATGGGTATTGTACGTGAAGACCTTATCTTTGACCTTGGTCGCCACGTTGACGACTCTGTACACCTTTTTGAAGATTGGGGTCTTCCTTGCTGGATTAAAGACGAGCATGGTCACAATATGGACGGTGCTGCCGCTAAAGCAGCCGGAAAAAGCTTGCGTAACGGCGACGACCCTGTGCGTTCCGGTCGCTGGCAAATCATGATCAACGGTGAGTCCTACAAGTGCATCGTGGCAGAAGCTGCCA
>CAYJHV010000350.1:0-2175 GCA_964369825.1 uncultured Desulfovibrionaceae bacterium
TTAGGGCTTTTTTCCACAAATTCTGTATAATAGTTTCGTCCGGGCTTTGCACCGTCACAACCGCCCACAAGGAATATATGCTTTAAAGCACCACTTTTCACCGCATCAAGTACAGCCGGCGCCGCATCAAGTAAGGTTTTGCGTCCAAAGCCCACAGTCACCTGCCCGTGATTTGTATCTTCGGTAAAACCTTCCATACTAAGGGCTTTTTCAATAAGTTTAGAAAAATCACCCTGTGGACAATGCTCAATATTTGGGTAGCCCACAGCGCCGGTGGTAAAGATTTTATCTCCATGGGTACCGGGGTTTTGAATGCAATTGGTGGTAAAAAGCACTGAACCGGGAAAATCTGCCATTTCCTTGCGCTGATTTTGCCATGCTGTGCCAAAGTGCCCTGCCAGATGAGCAAAGGCTTTGAGCTTAGGATAGCCATGCGCGGGCAGCATTTCTCCGTGAGTATAAATATTAATGCCTTTGCCTTCAGTTTGTTGCAACAAATGATATAAATCAAGCAAATCATGCCCTGAAATAACAATGGCCTTGCCCTTTTTCTGCCCAAGAGAAACTTGTGTCGGTTCGGGATGTCCAAAGTGCTCTGTATTGCCCTTATCCAAAATCTCCATGGCTTTTAAATTAGCATGACCGCATTCTAAAACAAGCTCTAACCACTCTTGCAAAGAATGCTCTTCCACGTGACCTTGTTTGTCAGGCAAGCCTGCAGCCAAAGCTTTTTTAATAAAGGTATAAACGCCGACATCATGCTGTCCCAAGAGTGCGGCATGATCGGCATAAGCCGCCACGCCCTTAGTGCCATAAAGCAGTATTTGCATAAGCGAATTGATATTCACATCTTCTGACATGGCATCCATTGTCCATGCATTTTTTTGAATATCATCTAAAGCCTTATGAAGAGCTTCAGTGGTAAATTTCGGCGCACAGCTCAGTTTTTCAGCAATTTTTTTGCGCATAACAATACATTCTTCAAGACAGCTATGCAAGGCTTCATCATCAAAATTTACATTGGTTAAAGTTCTAAAAAGAGCTTTTGCAATGAATGTATCTACCTGAACATCGTTCAACTCCTTGGCGTCTGCTTTTAAACTGGTTTGCGCCAAAAGACGTAAAGCATAGATTAGTTGGTCTTGGATTTTGGCAGTGTCAGCTGTTTTTCCGCACACGCCTACTCTTACACACGCTGTTTCCTTCGTTCTTTGTTCACATTGATTGCAATACATAGATAACTCCTTTTTTTAAAAAATTTATCATAGAATAAAAAAAAGTGAAGAGTCTTTCCGTGCAAAACTAAATATATAAATAAAAATGCCGAAATAAGGGCATTGAGCGCACTTTTTCGGCATTTTTATAAAACTAAATTTTGTATTGAATTTATATTATATTTTTTCGGCTAAAACAACTAATTGCTTCTCAATGTCGGCATCGTTTGCCAAATCTTGTTTTCCTTCATAAGAAAACGACGCACTAAACACCATATCCCACTTGAGATATTCGCAAATACTTTCAAATTGGCTAGATATAAGTTGATATTGAATATTACTTGTTTCTAAAGCGCCTATGGCAATAACTCCCACTTTTTTCGGCGCAATTTCCTGTATAATCAAATCCTTTGAATAAAATTTGTCAATATACGCCTTGAGCTGAGAACTTACTCCCCACCAGTATACCGGAGTGCCAAAAATAAGGACATTTGCTTCCATCATTTTGTTCATCAACTCGGCACTACCGTCTTGCATCACACAGTTGCCTCCGTTTTTCTTGCAACCGTCACAGGCCATACAGCCTTGCACCTTGAGCGCCGGAACATCTACAAATTCACATTCTGCATGGCTATACTTTTCTTGAATAGCTCTTTCAAGAATACCCAATGCACATTTTGTGTTGCCCTTTCTTGGACTACCATTAATTATCAAAATTTTCATTGTCACTCCTTAATAATACCCCCATAATCCGGTAATGCCAAATTATGGGGGTATATTTTAGTGTCTAACTGCTTTTCACGACGTAAAATCCTGACGGATTTTGTAGTATCTACTTTTGAAAGTAGATACTAGACGTTTTGCTTAGTATCAGCCAATTGAATTTGGCGTAAGCACACGCCTTGTGGCATGTCATAGGCAAATTTAATAGTTGTGGCCACATCTTCAGCGGTAATATTTG
>CAYJHV010000351.1:0-2169 GCA_964369825.1 uncultured Desulfovibrionaceae bacterium
CGTGAGCGCGTTTTGAAAGGGTGGGGTGTGGGGGAGGGGAAAACTTTTTGGCGCTAGCAAAAGTTTTCTCCTCCCCCACAAAAAAATATCATTATTTTTGAACAAAGCAAGCTACTAGATATTTTTTTACAAATGGATCGTAAAAAGGGTATTTATCCATTGCTTCTTTAAGCAAAAGTGTATACCTTAAGAAAGATGAGTTTTATTGTTAAATTTTATTAGTTGCTTTCTGAATCTCTTTTTATATACTAAATGTCATATTTCATGCGCTTTTTTGGTCACATACTGTTAAGAGTATCTTGCCTCAAAGCGCATTTGTTACTTTTATGAGGACTTTGTTTATGAATGTACTCATTATAAATCTTACTCGTTTTGGCGATCTACTACAAACACAGCCAGTTATCTTGGGATTGAAAGCCCAAGGACATGCGGTGGGACTCATTTGCTTGGAAAACTTTGCCTCTGCCACAGTTTTGTTGCAAGGCTTAGATTATGTGTACCCTATACGAGGGGCAACTATTTTGTCCGCACTTGAACAAGCCGGATCTGATAATAACACCCCTACTTGGACCATGGCAATTTTTCATGTGGAAGAGCTTATAAGACATGTAGCGCAGCATTTTCCCGTGGATATGGTGGTCAATACCACTGCCACCTTAAGCTCTCGCCTTTTGGCAAGGCGCTTAACGAGTATGAATTATGCAAAAAATGTGAAAAATGATGAGGATACCCTAAAAAACATACCTATTTTGGGTTTTGGACTTGATGTTCATGGATTTGGCGAAAGCGGTGATATGTGGACTACTTTTCTGCAAGGAGCCAGCGCCGAACGCCTCAATTGCCCTTTTAATCTTGTGGATATGTTTCGCTCGGTAGCAAAAGTAACTGATTTTCCTGCTTTACGGGGCTTAAGAAAGCCGGAAGAAAATTTACAACAAAAAGCTCAGCGCTTTTTGAATGAACAAAAACCGAATCATTGCCAAGGCTTTGTGGCATTTCAATTGGGCGCAAGTGAGCCTAGGCGGCAATGGCCGGTACAGCACTTTGCGCAACTTGGGACAAAACTTTGGCAAGAGCTAAAGCTTTGCCCTGTACTTTTTGGGAGCAAGACAGAGCAAGAACTTGGGCAAAATTATGCACACATGCTTGAGCAGCATAAACAAGAACATAAAGAAATATCTGGGCAAAATTTTACAGATGTAAACAATCATCCCTTTATAAATCTCATTGGCAAGACAGATATTTTGCACCTTGCGGCTTTTTTGAATGAATGCTCCCTCATTGTTAGCAATGATACCGGAACCATGCATTTGGCTGCCGGTCTTGACGTGCCGGTTATTGGTATTTTTCTTTCCACCGCCCAAGTTTTTGATACCGGGCCATATATGCAAAATGCTTGTTGTCTTGAACCTGCGCTTGCCTGTCACCCTTGCGCTTTTCAAAAGCCGTGCATCTTTGAGCAAAATCAACCTTGTCTACAAAGTATTAATGCCGAATTGGTAGGAGATCTAGCCAAAAACTATTTACTTTATGGGCAATGGAACAAAGATAATATCTGCTTACAGGAAAGAGTACGTATTTGGGAAAGCGTATTGGAAGATACCACCGGCTTTATTAATTTTAAAGGCCTGTCGGGGCATGAAAAAGAAGAACGCAGTCATTGGCTACATTTACAACGTTATTTTTATCGTCATATCCTTGACGATAAACTTGCTGCTTTTACTGCGGAAAATCATTTCGAAGATTCAAGTGATTTGCATGAAAACCACAATGCGCTTTCCAACGCATCTGCAACCATTATGGATGTTGCCACCAAAGAGCTGGCAGAGCATGTGGCAGGGCTTTCAGACGAATTTAAGGAAAATGTTACCCAAAGCTTAGAACAATGTACTAATCTTTTACTCTTATTACAAGAAAATATGCAACTTATACAGCGTATGCCGTCAAAACTAAGTGGGGCACGTATTGTTGGTATTTGCAATACCATTTATGGTGTGCTTGAAAAATGTCCGCCTTTAAAAGCTTTAGGGCATTTGTGGTTGGTACTGTATCAAGAGCGAGGAGACAAGTGGGAAAATTTTTCCGAACTGGTTTTTTCCTTGCGATCCGTACTTCTTTTTTGGAATAGAATACTTAAATCATCGTAATTTGCTCACTTACACACAAAAA
>CAYJHV010000352.1:0-2162 GCA_964369825.1 uncultured Desulfovibrionaceae bacterium
AAAAACTTTTTACGCGCATTTTTATTTACTTCGTAAATAAAAATGCTTTGATACTATTGCTCCTCCAACTATACTGAGGACGTAAAAGTGTTAAAAAATATAAGAATTTGAAATTACAACTTGCACAATTCATTTAAGGTCTCTACGCAATTCATTGCGCAAGGTCTTAGAATGTGTTTTTCAGCGTTGATTAAAATAAAAAGGCGAGCCTAAGCTCGCCGTTATTTATAACAATTTAAGTTCCGAAATTATTTAAAAGCTTTTTCAAAGTTGGGCACCACTTGCTTTTTGCGACTCATAACCCCATCAAGCCAAACGGATCTGCCTTCAACCTTAGCACCGAAGGCTTTTTCAACCACGGAAGGATCGTCAGAAACAACCAACATTTCTGAACCTTCTTTCATAATATCTGTCAATAATAGGAATACAGAATGGCGACCTTCGCTTTTTACAGAAGAAATTTCTTCATAAAGACCGTCTTTTACACCGTCGAGCATACTAAGGTCAACCACTTCCAATTGCCCAATACCTACTTTATTTCCATTCATATCAAAATCTTTGTAATCACGGAAAACAAGATCCTTCATGGATGCGCCGTCCACAGCACTCTTTACTTTGAACATTTCCATGCCAAGAGCCATTACATCACTGACACCACAAATTTTTGCTAAGGCTTCCACAGCTTTTTTATCGGCTTCGGTGCAAGTGACGGATTTAAACATAACTGTATCGGACAAAATGGCGCACAGCATACCGCCGGCGATACCTTTTGGTATTTCAACACCATAAAAGTCGTACATACTTTTAATGACAGTTCCTGTACACCCTACAGGCCATGTCCAAATTTCCAAAGGACCTGAGGTTGTGACATCGCCCAATTTATGGTGATCAACAATACCAACAACTTCAGCACTATCAAGACCTTGAGGTCCTTGTGCAAGGTCAGAAAAATCCACAAGAGCAACTTTTTGACCGGCAACGCTGTCCACAACTTCCGGTGCGCTCAAACCAAATTTTCCAAGCACAAACTCGGTTTCAGGTGTTGGAGCACCCTGAGCAACAGCTTTTGCTTCCATGCCACGTTTTGTGTATAAATCTGCCACAGCAATTGCTGAAATAATACTATCGGTATCAGGATTCATATGCCCAATAACAAGGGTAGCCATAAAATAAACTCCTTAGCATAAAACGTTAAAATTATGTGATGTCTAGCAAAATGCATCACAGCATAAGCCACTTTGTTCTTTTTAGCACAAAGTCTGAGCATTGCCAAGTACTAAAAAAGAAATTGCTAAAAAAAATATTAAGCCACAAAAATCATGAAACAAATTTGAATAAACATTTTTTACACCACAAGAAGGAACGGACAGCTTTATGATGATGTTAAAGCCGATATACCGCATGAGGAAAAAATGTCTTTCTTTTTATAAAAAATTTCTATAAGATTAGTCAATACATAAATTAAAAATCTTTGATGAATAAGGAGATAAATTATGCGTAAAAGTATTGAACGCTATTCCATTGATGGGATTGACTTTGAAAATGTATACAATAGAAATGAACTCATAGTGCGCCACGAGTTAAAAACAATTCTTGATGAGGAACAACCTGAGTTAAGTTCCAAGGATATTTGTGATGTATACGCACTCACTTTAAATGATTTCCCAGCGCATTACGTACATACCGGAACTATTGTGCTTGTACCAAATATTGAACGCGAAAAAGTTATAAGCCAAATCAGACACAATATTGCTTATGTTCAGGAACGTCCAAAAGAGTAATAACTTTGATAGTGTCATTTCGTTTTGTAAAATTACACGCAATATATGATTACACATTTTAGGCGATGCTGTATTTTCTTTCAATATCATGGATTAAAATATGAATTCAAATATTCATAAAAAAGTATTAAATTCTGGTTTGGGGGGGGGAAATACCTTCCATAGTAATAAGAGATACCTCTCCCAAATACCCAAAATTTATCAAACAATCACGAACCTATTGAAATCACCTGCTAACAAAATAAACGAGTGATAAATGTCTCTTTACGACATAAATTATCTGTGCTAGGTAAATCACAGTTAAAAACGAGCAAAGTTTTTTTTGTTTGTTTTCCAATAAAGGGATGTTAATAATGCATAAAAATTTTTTTTCAAATGTCT
>CAYJHV010000353.1:0-2161 GCA_964369825.1 uncultured Desulfovibrionaceae bacterium
ATTTTTAGATCATTTCCGAAGGGAATGAGCCGTAAGCGCGTTTTGGGGAGTCTGAGGGGCTTTTTGGCGCTAGCAAAAGCCCCCCAGAAAAAAATTATTACCAAATCAGAATCACGTGCTGTATTTGCAGATAAGCACAAATATTTATTGCTGTCTCTTATGTCCTATACATTCAGCCACGATACTTACGGCAATTTCTTCGGGGCTTTGGGCATTGATGTTCAAACCAATGGGGCATTTAACTTTTTCCAACGTTTCTACGCTCACACCTTCGGTTTGCAAAGCTTGGTACACTTCATTTTTTTTGCGCTTGCTGCCAATCATGCCGATGTAGGAAGCCTTGGTTTTAAGAGCTTGTTGTAAAACACCTTTATCGTGAACGTGGCCTCTGGTAACGATAACTAGGCAAGTATTGTTTGTGGGAGGATAAAGGTCAAAGCAATCTTCAAATTCCGGTACGGTGAAAGTGGCAATGGCAGTGGGAAAACGTTCTTTTTGCGAAAATTCTGCCCTATCGTCCATAACTACAACCTGAAATCCCGCAAGTGTTGCCACCTCGGCGGTTGGACGTGAAATATGTCCGCCGCCAAGAATAATCATTTTCCAAGGTGAAATGTACTTTTCCATAATAATACCGGAATCTTTGAGATATTTACTTTCTTCTCGTGCCGGTAATTGTTGTAAAAATGCATTTTTTTCGTCGGCATTCAAAGTACCTTCATCAAAAATACCTTCTTGCCACACGCCATTTACTTGCAAAAAGCGAGAAACTTCACCGTTTTCGTGTAATTGTTGCAAAACAAAAATGGATTCTTCTTCCATGTTTTGTAAAAGAGTTTGGTAAAAAGCCAAATCTTTTTCACCGCCAAGAGGGCAGAGCAACACATCCAATTCGCCTCCGCAAATCATTTCGCTTTGGGCAGCCATATGCCCTGTAAGGCTGAAATGCTTCATTTCTGCTTTATTGTTTTGCAATACCGCTTGGCAGCGTTCAATGCAAAGCCCTTCGGCAAGACCGCCGCCAATAGTTCCTGTATACAAACCTTGTTCGGTGACCAGCATTTTGGAACCGCCGCCTCGAGGAGTGGACCCTTGATGTTCAACAACACTGACCAAGATTGTAGGTATGTTTTTTTCCAATAAATCACAAAGTTGCGTTAGCAATTCTTTCATATAAATTTCCTTTATTACATTTCACAATATTATAATTTTTACCTTGCCTTTGAATTCGCCCTTGTATGGGAGAAAGTCGACGCAAAGGACTGCCGCAGGGGCAGAGAGTATCAGTAAATGCAGCTACATCTCCGGTACGATAGCGAATAAGCGGCATGACTTCACGGCAAAGGGTGCTGACTACCACTTCTCCCACTTCGCCGGGAGCAAGCACAGCATCACCGTCTATGGCAATGATTTCTAATAAAAGATCAAGCTCTCGTAAATGATAGCCGTTTTTTGCCGGACATTCAACCCCGGCACTATAGCCCATTTCGGTGATACCATAATGATCTAGATGTAAGATATTTAACTCTTGAAAACTTTTTTCCAAGGAAGTGGGTACATTTTCACCGCTGGTAAGCACAGAATACAGAGCCATATTTTGGTTTCGAGCCATTAAATGTTGAGTAATTTCTTGCATATGTTCTGTATTTTGTAAAAGCTCTGCCAAAACAACAAGTTGACTGGGGGCACCCACCACAGAATGAGGATTATGCTCCATAAGTTCGGCTTTTAAGCTTTGAACGGTGACTGCGGGATCGGTGGCAAAAACTTCAATGCCTTGAGGTTCAAGGGCAGTACGTAAAAGAGCGGTAACGCCTTGGGGTAAATGCGCTCCCGGCCACAGTGCCAGCAATTTTTCTTCAGCTTTGACCAATTGACTCATACCCACGCCAAAAAAATCAGCAGTGGCAGCCAAATCATTTTCGCTGAAAGCAAGGCGCTTGGGACTGTTGGTGGTACCGGAGGTTTGCAAACTGACCATGCGGTCAATATTGCTTAAAGATGTACACAAAAATTGTTCCCAATGTTGCAAATCTTGCGCAGAGGTGAAAGGTAAGCCTGACAAAGCATCTTTTGTGAAATTTTCAGGCTGTATGTGAGCTAAAGTTTGAGCATAAAAAGAAGAATTTTGCTTGGCATGACTGAGAGTTTGACAAAAGCG
>CAYJHV010000354.1:0-2149 GCA_964369825.1 uncultured Desulfovibrionaceae bacterium
AGGTAATGATAGAAAGTTTTACAATTCCGCCTCGATTTTTGGAAGGCTTTGACATGGCATCAAACGAAGATGAATTTTTATCTATCATACATTGTCCGTGAGTAAAAAAGTATTTTCGTGACTTAAATTGCCCTTTAAGTTTCAAAATAAATTAGATATTAGAACTTTTTATGAATATGAATTACTTTTTATTTTTTGTCCATAAAATTTTTTTGGACTATTTTCTTAAGAGTAATTTTTTTGAAATTTCAAAATATAATTTTTCTAAAATGATGCATTGAGCTATTACTTAAAATTATTGCACTTGCCTGTCAAGAACACGCAAAGCAACGGCTTCGTGGATGTGGGTATGCAAAATATTTGGTACATTTTCTAAGTCGGCAATGGTGCGAGCAAGACGTAAAATTCTTGTATAAGAACGTGCCGAAAGTCCAAGTCCACGTACCACACGTTCAAGACTGGCAGCTCCCTTGGCATCAAGCACGCAAAACTCTTCCAACATTTTTCCGGAAAGCATGGCATTGCAAATGCAATGGGTTCCTTTGTAGCGAATACTTTGTCGCTCACGTGCGACCAGCGCACGCTCTTTCATGGAAGCTGAGCTTTGATTGTTATCTTTAGAATTTAAGGAGCTCTGACGCAAATCTTCATAAGGTACGGCAGGTACTTCGATATGTAAATCAATACGATCCAGCAATGGTCCCGATAATTTCCCTGCATATTTGTTGATTTGTTGTGCCGAGCATTGGCACGTATGCGTTGTATCTCCATGGTAGCCGCATGGGCAAGGGTTCATGGCAGCAATAAGCATACAAGCGGCCGGAAAAGTAACGGATTGGCTTGCTCTGGCAATGCTTACCGTACCATCTTCCAAGGGTTGGCGTAGAACTTCAAGGGTAGATTTTTTATATTCGGGAAACTCATCCAAAAACAGAACACCACGATGCGAAAGCGAAACTTCACCCGGTCTTGGTATGTTGCCTCCGCCTATGAGTGCGATATCTGAAATAGTATGATGCGGTGCGCGAAAAGGACGCACATGAATTAGCCCCATACCTGAGGGAAGTTTTCCGGCTACGCTATAAATTTTGGTAACTTCAAGAGCTTCTTCAAAGGAAAGTGGAGGTAATATGCTCGGGAGGCGTTTGGCAAGCATGGTTTTACCGCTTCCCGGCGGACCTATAAGCAAAACATTATGCCCCCCTGCGGCGGCAATTTCAAGGGCTCTTTTGGCAGCAAATTGCCCTTTAACTTCTGCAAAATCAAGGGGAGCAAGCCCATGTTCGTTGCCGGGGAAAAAATTTACGTCATTATTTTGCTTTTCAAAAGAAACAGGTTCCAAAGGACTTTTTCCTGTCAGTATATCCACACATTCCATGAGATTGTGCGGTGAAAAAACAGAAAGATTTTGTACAACCGCTCCTTCTTGAGCATTGCCCGGAGCAACCATAAACCCACGAGCTTGTTGATTTCGAGCAAGGATGGCAAGAGGAAGAATGCCCGTAACCGGTTTTAATTTACCGTCAAGGGAAAGTTCTGCGGCAAAAAACCAACCACGTAAACTTTGTGGATCAATAACGCCGGTAGCTGCCAAAAGCCCAAGAGCAAGGGGCAAATCGTAACCGGCACCGGCTTTTTTGCGATCGGCAGGTGCTAAATTTACCGTGATACGAGCAGCCGGTATGCTATACCCACAGGCACGCAAAGCAGCAGCCACTCTCTCCTTGGATTCTCGTACTGCACCTTCTGCCAAACCCACCATGGTGAAAGCCGGTATCCCCTTACGCACAAGGTCTATTTCAATGTCTACACGTAATGCATCAACACCATGCAAGCTTCCACTGGCAAGTTGTACAAACATTTATTCCACAGCCTTACCTATGCGATTAAAACGAATATTGTCAAAACCATTGGCAGACCAATAAATGCGCCAAGCTTTACCTCGAATGGCAGATTTTTTCACCGTTCCCCAAAAGCGTGAATCTTGCGAATCATCTCGATTATCACCAAGCACAAAATACTCTCCCTTGGGTACCCTGAAGGGACCAAAATTATCACGCGTGGGGTAGATGGTATCAGGATCTGAGTGGCGAATATAATCTTCCTTCACTTCTTCACCATTGCGGTATAACTTCTTGTCCTTCACCTC
>CAYJHV010000355.1:0-2147 GCA_964369825.1 uncultured Desulfovibrionaceae bacterium
ACGGCTACGCCTTTGGCGCCCTTTGGGTCGGACTTTTGCTTGCACCAAAAAGTTTTCCCCTCCCCTGCACCCCTCCCCTTTCAAAACGCGCCTACGACTCATCTCTAACAAAATGGGACAATAAAGCAATTTAATTTTTTATAATATGGATAATTATGAATAAAGATATACTTGAAACCGGTATGGAAAAGGAAGACCAAAAAACTCAAAGTGAAGAAAATCACAACGAAGATCAAAAGAAAAATACCATGGCAGATATATTGCAAAATAAACAACACAAAGAATTGTTGTTTTATTTATCCGTAGCCATATTTTTCTTGGAGCTCATTGTAGGCGGTGTAGCTTTCTTTTATGGCATTATTCACGCCATACCGGGCGAAAATGGCGGACCTCCGCAATTTCAATTTCCATGGTTGGCCTATGGCATAGCCGCTGTCATGGCTCCGGCTGCCCTGCTTTTCATAGTACATTTGGCAGGTGTAGGACTTTTCCGCTCCATGCAGAAAAAAAATGCTGAGGAAGAAGCCAAATGGCAAGAAAATTTACCTCTTCGCTTGCAAAAAGCCTATGTATTCATTAAAGGTGCTCCGGCCATTGTCCTTTTCTTGGGGCTCATATTCATGGGCGTGGCAATCATGTATGTGGACGGTGCAATTCAAGTACTGATGCGTATGGGGGCTGTGCTTGAACCATATTGGCCATGGATTATTGGCGGAATTTTAAGCGCAACCTGCATCATTTACTTGGGAAAAGCTTATTTTACCTACAGAACACGTCGCATGGAACATGAATACCATTTTCGCATGGAAATTTTTGAGCGCACCGGACAAATTATTGTGGATAAAGGTTCCATGTCCTTACCGCCTGCCTATGATACCGTCGCTTCTTCCACAAAAGCCATAGGCGAAAATATTGTGGATGCGCAAAACACCGTGAACCCTGAAAGTAAAACGCAAGAGGCAGAAGTTGTTATGGTTGATGAGAACGAAACACAAGCGCAAAAAATTATAGATATTACTTCTGAAAAAAAGATGTAATTGTGGCTAATATTCTTACTGAGAGTTTAGCGCACTCCCTATTCAAATCTTCTAAAAGGTAATTTTATTTTTTTATGCGTAAACCCAAAAATATGAACATCGATCTGCATACCCATACTTTAGCTTCCGACGGGCGAGATACCCCAAGTTATGTGGTGCAAAAAGCGGCAGAATTGGGACTTTCTGCCATTGCCATAACCGATCATGATACTTTGGGAGGACTTGCCGAAGCAGAAGATGAAGGAGGTAAATGTTCCGTTGAAATCATTCGAGGTTGCGAATTATCGGTAAAAAGTAAGTGCGGCGAAGTGCATATTTTAGCATATTGGATACCGCAAAAATCTAAAGACCTAGAACAAGCTTTGGAATTTTTACGTGCGCATCGAGCCTTGCGGAACAAGCGAATTGTTGAAAAATTACAGGAACAAGGCATTGATATTCACTACGAAGAAGTTCTCAATCTTTCGCAATCCTCCACTGAAAAGGAGAACCATTCACACAAAGATTTTGACAATTCCTCTTCTGAAAAAGATGAGCATATAATAGCAGATTTGGATAAAACATCAACAACTGCTCTTGGCAGACCACATATTGCCGCTGTACTTTTACGGAAAGGCTATGTCTCCAGTATATCTGAAGCTTTTTCCAAATATATTGGCAACAATTGCCCGGCCTATAGTGCTAAAAAGCTTTTTGAGGTTGAAGAGATTATGAGGCTATTACGTCACACTGAATGTACCATTTGCCTCGCCCATCCGGGGCTTATCCGCTGTACTCCTCATTGGCTTGAAGAATACATTCTTTCCTTAAAAGAGCTTGGATTGCACGGTATAGAAGCCTATCATAGCACCCATGACCAAGAAACCACCGATCGCCTCTTGGCATTGGCTCAAAAACACAATTTAGTTGTCAGTGGTGGTTCCGACTATCATGGCGCAGCAAAACCACATATTTTCCTTGGTAGCGGTAAGGGAAATTTAAGGCTTGGCACGGACATGTTGGACAAGCTTAAAGAACATCGCCAAAAATTAGGATACGCTGTTTTTTAAGGAAGCTGATTTTCGAGTAACCAAGCAAATGTCTTTAAACATGTATTCATAAATATACAAT
>CAYJHV010000356.1:0-2144 GCA_964369825.1 uncultured Desulfovibrionaceae bacterium
AAGCTTATTATTGTATAGAGTCAAATACAAGTTCCGTACTTATGCTGGTGGCACATCACATAGGTTTTGACGGCTGGTCCATGAATATTATTGCTCAAGACCTTAATGACATTTACAAAACTTTAGAAAAAGAGTTACCCTCCTGCTTTGAAGAAGCTAAGCAATTAAAACACTTTAACGATACACTTTACCAAAATACCGTCAGCTATGCCAAACTTATACTCCAACGCCATAAGCGTGAAGAAAGTGTCAATTTGCAAGCCTTAGCCCAATACTTTACACCCTTACCGGAGCCACTCTTACTGCCAACGGATTTTCCGCGCCTTCTCACTCAAGATTTGCATAGTGATACCGAAATTTTGCACATACCTGCCCCCATGCGAGACGCTTTATGTGCCAAAGCGCAAGAACATGGAGTCACATTTTTTTCACTGCTTTTAAGTCTTATGGAAGTTTTCTGCTACAGGCATACAGGGCAAGAAGATTTTGTGCTTGGCGTCCCTATCGCCTGTCGTGAACACACATTCGAGAAAAATTGCGTTGGTTTATTCATGAATGTTCTCCCTTTACGTGTACAAATTCACAAAGAAGACAACATTAAAAACTTAATTTTGCGCACCACCGAGCTTTTTGCAAACATGCTTGAATATGCCGAATATCCCCTAGATAGCTTGCTAAAGCACTTAAAACTCAGTCAAGACCAACGGGCATTTAATCATAACCCTTTGTATAATATACTATTCAGCTTTGATGATTTGGAATGGACCGAACATAATTCCTTTGGCAATCTTTCCGCAAAACCCTACACTTTACACGTAAATAACAATCACTCCGAACTTTGCGTAAACATGCGCAACACTTTAAGTTCGCTGGAAATTCACATACAATACAAAACAAGTCTCTTCACAAAATCCGGCATTGAGCGCATGGGCAAACGCCTCATACGCTTAGCAGAAAGCATACTTGCGCCTAACGCTGCATCTTTAAGCATAAATACACTGCACATGCTCAGCACAGAAGAGGAAAAGCTGCTTGATTCATTCAATGATAATCATGTGGATTGGGATTTAAGCACAGGTATTTACAATCAATTTGCACAACAAGCCCGTAAAAACCCAAAAGCTACCGCTCTGTTTGCCGCCGACGGTACCTGCTTAACCTATGCTGATTTTGAAAAGCACACAGCAAAACTTGCCACATGGCTTTGGCAGCAAGGAGTACGTGAAAATACTCCCGTTTGCATTGCTCTGCCACGTAGCTCACAAATGCTCACCGCTATTTTTGCTACTTTACGTCTACAGGCCTATTATGTACCCATACCGCTTGAAATTGATGCTGTGGCGTCTGAACGTATAGAGTCCATGCTGCAAGACCTGCCGGATACTTTTAGCCTCTTGACTCTTCCTGAGCATATCCATTTATTTGAAAAACTTTGCTCGCAGTACGATAAAAAACCGCTCTCTTTCCCGCATGTTTCAGAGCTGGAAAATATGTCAGATATTGTGCCGCAAAACATCGGCAATATGCACAGTCTTGCCTATATTATTTTTACCTCCGGCTCCACCGGAAAACCCAAGGGTGTAATGGTACGAGAATGCAGTGTGCTGAATCGACTTTTTTGGATGCAAGCCACTTTTCCGCTGGATACTCAATCTGTTATCCTACAAAAAACCCCCATATCCTTTGATGTTTCGGTATGGGAGCTGTTTTGGTGGTCATGGTATGGGGCTTCCCTTGCTCTGCTTGCTCCGGGAGAAGAACGGGAACCCGGCGCCATTGTTGCTGCCATTGAAAAGCACAAGGTTACGCATATGCATTTTGTGCCCTCCATGCTGCATATCTTCCTTGAATATCTTGCAATCACCCCCCAAAGCATTGCACGTGTACGTAGTCTGCACTCTGTATTTGTGAGCGGTGAAGCCATTGGTTTTGAATGTGTACAGCGTTTCAACTCCTTACTTTTTGAGTCCAATGGTACGCAATTACACAATTTATATGGTCCCACCGAAGCCACGGTGGACGTCACGTGGCAACCATGTTCACCAACGCCAAAAGTAAAGCACAAGCGCATACCCGATGATACTTACAGCCACTCTATTCCCATAGCTAAAGCCATAAGCAATACCACTATATCCATTGTGGAT
>CAYJHV010000357.1:0-2139 GCA_964369825.1 uncultured Desulfovibrionaceae bacterium
ATATTGAATCAGCACTTCCCTTGACTTGCTGGCACACGTATTTTTTTTTCAATAAGTGTAGTAAAATGCAACAATGTGGACAAACAATGGAATATTCATGTGATACTTTAGAAGTGTGGAAAAAATTTGTTGAGCAAAAACCTTTGGGAAAACATGCCGTACCGGCACATGTTTTACGTGGCTGGAAAATCAGCCGAGAAAACAATGTGGACCCCTTTAAGAAATTGGTCACGCCCATTTTATCTCAGACAGAATTAAATAAGCTTCTTTCAGAAAATAAGCTTCTTATGCAAGCTTCAACGCCTATGCTCAATTTGCTTACCGTGTCCATTCGCAATACAGGTTATATTGCTACCCTCTCACTTGCCTCAGGGCACATTTTAGCCGTGGTAGGTGATGACGATTTTTTGGAAGAAGCGAAAAAACAGCACAATATCTTAGGAGCTTATAAACATATTGCCAAAGTGGGTACCACTGCTTTATATATGTCCATATGTGAAAAAAAGCCCATCATCATTCGAGGAGCAGAACATTACAATAAATATTTGCACGATTGGTGTTGCGCGTCTGCGCCAATTTTTCGCCTCGGCATACCCATAGCATCCATCACCATATCCAGCCACATTTCCAAGCGAGATACTCACTCTTTGACGCTGGCTCAATCATGTGCCGAAGCCATAAGCACACGAATGCAAGAACTTGTTTTACAGGAAAATAAAGAACATTTAAGTTCCATGTTGCAAGTGGTCTATGATTCATTGCCGGACATGACCTTGGCAGTTAATGGGCAAGGAATACTGACACATGCCAATAAAAGCGCACGTACTTTTTTTGGCATAGAGCATAAAAAAGAGAAAAAACATCTTTCAAACTTTGTAGCTCTGCCGGATTTGGTACGCATAAAAGGATTTCTTGAAAAAGGAACGCAAGGTGTTCTTGGCGTAGAAATCATTGCCCCTAAAGGTCCGCAAAACATGACATGTCGCTTTTCCCCCATTAAAGGAAAACAAGGTTCCCTCGGTATGCTTATTTCCATAAGCAATCAACAAGACCTCATGGATTTAACCAAACGTGTGGCAGGAAATTACGCAAAATATTCCTTTGATGACATTAAAGGTGAAAATTATCTTTTAAAACAACAAATTTCTTTGGCAAACAAGGCCGCCGGTTCAAGTCATCGTATTTTACTGCACGGAGAAAGCGGTACCGGCAAGGAACTTTTTGCGCAAGCTATTCATAATGTAAGTAATACCAACAAAGGTCCCTTCGTGGCCATATCGTGCGCTGCCATACCTCGAGACCTCATAGAATCAGAACTTTTCGGCTATGTGGGAGGTGCTTTTACCGGAGCACGTCGAAACGGCATGGTGGGAAAATTTGAACTGGCCTCCAATGGCACACTTTTTTTAGATGAAATCAATAGTCTACCTTTGGAAATGCAGGCAAAGCTTTTGCGAGTGCTTCAACAAATGGAAATTATTCGCATAGGCGACACCAAGCCTACACCCATTAATGTGCGCATCATTGCCGCCACCAACAAAGATTTAAGTCAGGAAGTGGCTCTTGGTTATTTTCGTGAAGATTTGTATTTTAGGCTGAACGTCATAGAAATTTGCATACCCCCATTGCGGGAGCGCAAAGATGACATAAGCCTTTTAGCACATCTTTTTTTACGCCGCCAAAGTTCACATTTTCAATATATTACCAATGATGCCCTCAATGCTCTATACTCATACCATTGGCCGGGTAATGTACGTGAGCTTGATAATATTTGTGAGCGTGCGCTTTTACTCTCGGAAGACGGCATCATAGGTATACATCACTTACCTACACAAATAAGCGGTACTGCAAAAGAAAACCCGGTATTGCCACCACTTACCGAAAATATAAAAATAATGACGCAAGATGTCACCATGCAAGAAAGTACCAAGGAATTTATTTTGCGTACCTTACAAAACTGTGATGGAAATATAAGCAAAGCCGCCTTACAAATGGGCGTGGCTCGCAGTACTTTGTACCGCAGGTTACGCAAATATGGAGCGTATTAGGACATTTTTTGTGTTCTAAGTGTAGCAATATGCTACATTTGCAACATTGTTTTAGGATAGATTTTTTGTGGGGGGAACTTTTGCTTGCGCC
>CAYJHV010000358.1:0-2132 GCA_964369825.1 uncultured Desulfovibrionaceae bacterium
CAATTACAAAATGCTCCCATGACCTTTGAAGACGCCTTTGTGGGCTTAACCGGTAAATATTAAGGTAGTTTCTATATGTTGACACCCTATCAGGCATTATTCAAAAAAGAATGGATTAAATTGCGCCAAATCCTGTGGTTTGTACCCATTTTCTTATTCTATGCCACAGCAGATACTTATTTTACGCTTAATACCATCGAACGAGTACATGAAGCTTTTGGGCTTTGGACTACTCTTGTGTCCAAGGAACCGCCTTTTTTTGGTGGATTTCAATATATTGTATTCTTAGGATTTATTATTGGTTTTTTTCAAATGTGGCCGGAAAGTCAAGGCAAGCACATTCGTCTGCTTTTTCATATGCCTTTGGAGCCTGAACTCATGGTGGGTTTTATGCTGGCAGTGGGGCTTGGGCTTATGCTTATCATCAATATTCTTGCCATGCTCTTGCTTGTGCTTGTGCTCACACTTTTTCATCTTCCTTGGGAAGTTATTTCCTCGGTACTGTGTGCTTTTGCACCCTTTGCTCTTTTAAGTTTTGTATCTTATGTTAGTGTTTTTGCTTTTTGCGGCAGTAAAAAATTGGGACTGCAAGGTTTAATTATTGTCAGTACCCTTATTTTTTATACACTTTTATGGGGTATTTCCGGTTATAATACGTGGCGTGAGTCATTACATTATTATGTTTTCATGGCCATTGCCTATGTTTTTGTGAGTTTTTATACTTTTTTGCAATCCATGGGAGAACCGGAAAAAAGTCCTCTGTTTAGCTTAAGTCGCATGGTGAGTTTATGTGTTTTTGCCATACTTTTCAGTGCAGTATTGCCCGGTCAATATTGGCGAGCGTATATGCCAAAGAGCACTTCGCAGCGTTTATATTATAGTCCGGTGCATAAGCAATTTGTACGCGATCAAACTCTTGTGGATTTGAGTAATGTGCAGCAAAGTAAAGTAAAATACTCCTTAGAAAATAAAGAAGTATTGAATAAACGGGAACTTGCCTTGGCATTACCCACCATGCACGCAGAAAATCTTTTAAAATGGAATATGTTTCCCAAGCAAATTGATGGTAAAGAACTTACTTTACAGCAAATTAAATATCAATGGCATTATACCTCTCTTTCGCCTCGAACCATTATTAAACCGCCGCTTATGCTGGAAATGATGCTGGAGTCGCAGCCGGAAGGAGCTAGTCTTGAAGCGCCTACGGATGTATTTCGTCTTGCACACAATAAAATGCGCATAGAGTTTTTGCGCCCTACCGACGGCAAGATTGATGAGACTAAAAGTACAGCCTTTACCGAGGCGTTACGAGAAAAAGGCTTTGTTTTTCCCATAATGGCTTTCGGCGGTAATCCTAATATTCGCAAATTGTATGATGCCGGTTATATTTTTGTCGATGCCAAAGGGCAGATCTTTCAATTGCAAATGGTACAGGGAAAAGCTCTTTGTCATAAAGTAGAGGGCAAAGTTTCGGAAAAAATCCGCCATATTCTTGTGGAAGAAAATAGACGAGAGGAGTTTTTTGCTTTTGTCATCACCGATTCCAAAATCTATGCCATAGCGCATAAACCTTTAGCCTTGGTGGCTTTGCCGCTCAAAGATTATGTTTTGGGCGACAGTTATTTTTATATGTGGGCAGATCCTTTACAAAAAACCTTTGTGCAAGGAGCATATTCGCAAAGGGAACAAGGTTTACTTGGGCAAGCTTTCACTCCGGAATTTGCTTTATTAAGAGAATATAATTTACCCATGCAAACAAAGGATATTGAAAATCTAAACTTTTATACTCGTATTGCGGCCGCTCTTTTTCCTTTTCGCATAGTACAACGCTCACCGGCAAGTACTTATCGTACTTTTGATGTACAATTTTCCAAGTATTTACTGATTACTGCCATGGCAAATATGCTGTGTGTGATAATTTTAGCATGGATTTTACGGCGCAAAAATAAACGTATTTTTGATTTTATTTTTGTGGGAGTTTTTGGTTTAAGTGCACTGATTATACTTGGCATAGAATCATATTTTGTTCGCTGGCGTAGGGAGGGGGGTTAATCAATATGAAGACCTCTTCTGCACAATTATTTTCTTATATAGTTCCATGTGCAAAATATGATTTTGTATATACGCACAAA
>CAYJHV010000359.1:0-2127 GCA_964369825.1 uncultured Desulfovibrionaceae bacterium
TGTTTTTCAAGGCGGCAGGTAAAGTTAAAGGTTGAACCTTTACCGACGGTGCTGGTGCACCAAATTTCGCCGCCCATGAGCGCAGTGAGATTTCTGCAAAGCGCAAGACCAAGCCCTATGCCCCCATAACGTCTGGTACTTGAAA
This sequence comes from uncultured Desulfovibrionaceae bacterium, assembly GCA_964369825.1. Lineage (GTDB taxonomy): Bacteria > Desulfobacterota > Desulfovibrionia > Desulfovibrionales > Desulfovibrionaceae > CAYJAD01. The sequence goes on from CAYJHV010000359.1 coordinate 146, forward strand.
TATCAACCTGAGTAAATCCTTCAAAAAGTGTGTTCATTTGTTCTTGAGAAATGCCAATCCCCGAATCTTGTACAGCAAAATGCAATAAAACGGAGTTTTTAGTTTCGCTATCAATTTTTATGGAAATGTGTACGCCGCCTTTATGTGTAAATTTAATGGCATTGGTTGTAAGACTTGTGAGTATTTGACCAAGGCGCACGGCATCGCCAATATAGGTTTCGGCAACTTCTGGAGCTACGTCCACAGAAAAGGCGAGATTTTTTTCTTCAATCCATTGCGTGGCAGTTTTTTTGATTTCATCAATGATATGTTTCATGGTAAAAGAATGCTTTTCAATAATCATATTACCGTCTTGCATTTTTGAAAAATCTAAAATATCATTGATAATAGTTAAAAGTGCCTTACTTGAGTTGTCAATTTTTTCAATATATTCACGCTGCTTTTCATTTAATTCTGTATTTTGTAAAATATGGCTGATGCCCATAATGGCATTCATGGGGGTACGGATTTCATGGCTCATATTAGCTAAGAAATTTGTCTTGATGGCATTGGCTTCATTGGCAGATTTAACCAAGTCATTGGCAATTTTAATGGCTTCTTCAAGTTCTTTATTGGCAACTTGCAAGGCATCTTGAGCTTCGTGAACACGAGTGATATCAGAACTTGAACCAAAGCCATACAGCATATTGCCCTGCGTATCAAAAATATATTTGCAAGATGAGCGTAACCATTTTATGCTTCCGTCCTTGCAAAGGGCGCGTAATTCAAAATCACGCATGATAAAATTTTCAGGGGTGGCAGTGCATCGAAAGGAATCCTGATCGAGCAAGAGGGCATTGAAAGGTTTTCCCACAATTTCTTCGGGATCATACTGTAAAACAGCTTTTAAACGTTGAGAAATATAATCAATATTATGATTTTTATCTACAGACCAAATAATATCGCCGGTGGCTTCTTCCACGCCGCAAAAACGTTCTTGGGCAATATACAGCGCTTCGTTGGTGCGTCTGCTGTGAATGGCAGTGCTTATGAGCGTTCCTGCCGTGCGCAAAATATCTTCTTCGGCTTGGCTCCAAATATACTCGGAGTGGCAATTGTCAAAACCAATAAAACCCCATAAATGCCCGTGAAACATAATAGGTGCGGTCATTATGGAAATAATACCTTGCGGTTCAAGCTGTTCTCTTTCAAGAAGAGGCATATTTTTCACAAGGTTATTAACGCATTTTCCCGCGGTAAAGGTCTCTATCCAAGTGGGAATAACCTCATCTACAAGCATATTGGTGGTAAGCTCATTACCTTGCTGAGGCTCTGCTCCTTCGCTCCATTCATATAGTTGTGATGTGTATAACCTATCGTCTTCTTGAGGATTGGGCGCATTATGAATACTCCACACATACACCCTGTCCACATTGGTAGCATTACCCAAAATACCGAGCACCGTATCAATGGTAAGGTCAAAGTTACTGCTTTCACTGAGCAATTCTTGTGCAGCTTTGCTGGTGGCTTTAAGCAAAACATCTCGCCTTTCAAGGCTGTGCGCTGTAATTTCCATGGCTATGCCGATGTTATCATTATGGCAAATTTGTATAAGCACAGAATTGTCATTGTCTAAAATATGCACCACTTTAGCAAACAGTTCATATTTTGAAAAACCATGCTTTCCAAGCGGCAAAGATGCAAAGGATGCGGGAGCACCCCCTTTTTGTAATAATTGCGATTGAATTTTAATAATATCTTTAAGACCGGAAAAGTAGATATTAAAAGGTGTTTCAGTTAAAAAAGTTTCTTCGCTGCGAGAAAGATCTTTTAATCCTAAACTTTCAAAAGCAGGGTTCCACGCTGAAAGTTTGAGCGTATTTTTTTCAACGACAATATATGCTTCTTGCGATACGTCCAATATTGTTTGGAGACAAGCTGGCGACATTACGTAATTCACAACAGTTCCGACCTTTATTATTGGGGTTCATTTGGAGAAGTAC
>CAYJHV010000360.1:0-2119 GCA_964369825.1 uncultured Desulfovibrionaceae bacterium
GATCCCGTTCCTTAAATTTTTCCACAAACATCCATGGTCAAATCAATAGCGAAAAATTACTTTTGCGCTCTACTCTACTGGCGGCAAATAAAATTGCAACACAATGGGTTTTGCCAACCATGCAAGATTTACCCGATGATGTACGTATTTCTTTGCAAGGAATGCTCAAAAAACTCAATGCGTTGATCAATACCCCCGAACCTAACACACAACAACGTACACCCAAAATCACCAAACGCATTCTTGGTTATGCCAGCATAGACTATGACAAAGGAAAAATGGACATACGCTGGCAAATGGTGGATTCTTTACTTTCCAAAGTATATGCCAAGGGCGTAGAATCCATTTGGTCACGTATGCGCATTTTAGCCCATGTTCCCGTATGGCCCCCCAACAAAGATATGCCCACCCAAGCATATTTCATTGGCAGATTTGGATTAACTCTTTCACACCAAGAGCAAAAAATTAAATCTTCCCTCATGTCCGGGCAAATTTTTTGGGATTCCGACACCTTCATCCTGCGTGATTTCAATTTACAAAGCCCCAATAAAGCAGCTACCATTTTGGCCAAGGGTAGTTTTGGTTATTCGTTAACCAAAGGCTTTGGAGTGATATTTAATACAGCGGTTAAAGACTTAAAAACATTAGCATATATTTTTGGAGCAAATACCACAGACAATCAATTCAAAGGAAATGTGGATACCAGTATTTATATTTCACATGCCGGTGAACAACTTTTTTGGTGGGAAAAGCCATTACCCAAAATTTTAGCAGGCAGTCACCTCCCCGGTTTTAGCATAAGCCCTTACGATAAAAGTATACTGGCAAAAAGCATTCAGCGTTTCACCAGAAAAACATTACTTTCCGTAAACGAAATTAATAACGATGCTTTCCATACTCAGCATAGTGAAAAGACTCAAAAATCACAAATAATTCCTGCGGTTGCGGAAAAGACTCAAACGGCAAATCCTTTTCCCAAAACAAAACTTGCACCCATGCCCATTCCCTTCAAAGGTGAAAATGGATTTCATTTTCGTATAAAAGTAGAAAGCAAGGAATTGCAATTACCACAAGGACATATTGACGATTTCTTCTTCACTGTTTCCGGTAAGTCCGTACATGAACCTTCAGCACCGGAAAAAGTTTTTGCCAAGCTTCCTCCACAAACAAATGAAAAAGTACAAAATGTGTCAAAAATTCAAACAACTCTAACGCAATACCCAAAAACCGACACCGGAAACAATTACCTCACCGATTTCTATCAAGTGGGTCTGCCACCGGCTCTTGTGGGGGATATTTTTTTACGTTTTGGAGATATTTTCAATAAAGGCTCTGCTACAGTCAAAAGTCAATGGTTTTTGGGCGGCTATCAAGAAGGCGCCAGAATGTTTCAAGCCAGATTACAAGATTTTGCACTGAATTTTCCGGGATTTTCCGGCGATGCAAATCTTGCCTTTGCCTATGCCATACCAAGAACAAAAAGACGTTGGCCATGGATAGACGGTGACCTTAATCTACATATTAATAATTGGGATTTATTATCACAATTATTTGAAAGCCCTCTCCGTGCAGACAATCTGAATTTTTATTCAATTTTTAAATCTATTGTGGATGAAGATGGAAAACCGTCGCAATATTTTGACTCCAAACTCCTAACCGACAGAGTGGATTCAACAGAATTTATGGTACGCCATACCGAAGGCTCAGCGCAAAGTCATCATCTCCATGCCATGATCGATACCATGTCCCTCTCCGTAGGACGCCTAAGAGAAATAGTTCAAAAAAAATTATATTATATTCCGCCAAAAGAAGTTCCCCTCTTCACGGCAAAACTAGACATTGCCTCAGGTCGTGGCGGTCCCATAAATTGGAACAGCGGTTCAGGCGACCTTACCATCACAGGAGAACAAGCAGCCTTTACCGTTCGTGTCATCGGCGAAATATCTGCTGTCATCGAAGGACTTTTTAACTTCAGATCCCGAACCCTAAGTCTTAAAGAAATGGATATAAAAACCCCCATAAGCAAAGGTAAAACTCAATAATTTAAGAAAATACCCATTTTTTGTGTGGGGGGGTGGCACGAAGTGCCGGGGGGAGGTTTTATAAGCACTAATATATT
>CAYJHV010000361.1:0-2107 GCA_964369825.1 uncultured Desulfovibrionaceae bacterium
AGGTGAGGAACGAACCTTACGGATATCGTGCGCCTAGGCTTCCCCTCCCCCACAAAAAAACACTAAAAATAATAACATGTCTACAAATGAGGAAGGAATGAGCGAGGAAATTTCTAAAGAAAGTTTGGAAGGCGGCAAAGATTTTATTCGTACCCGCATAATGGCTGATAATGCATCAAAACGTTTTGAAGGGCGGGTACACACACGTTTTCCGCCTGAGCCCAATGGGTATTTGCATCTTGGTCATGCCAAGTCCATTTTTTTAAATTATGGAGTGGCAACGGACTTTCAGGGAAAATTTAATTTACGTTTTGATGATACCAATCCTAGCAAGGAAGAGGTTGAGTATGTGGACTCCATTCGTGAGGATGTGCGTTGGCTTGGCGGTGACTGGCAAGAGCGTGAATTTTTTGCTTCCGATTATTTTGACAAACTTTATGCCTTTGCCGAGCAATTAATTTTAGCCGGTAAGGCTTTTGTTGATTCTTGTTCCGCCGACGAAATACGTCAAATGCGTGGTAATTTTTCCGTACCGGGGCAAAATTCGCCTTACAGAGAGCGTACCATAGAAGAAAATCTTGATTTATTTCGGCGTATGCGTGCGGGTGAATTTGCCGATGGCGCGCATGTACTACGGGCAAAAATTGACATGGCATCACCAAATATGGTTATGCGAGACCCCACTTTGTACCGTATTCGCCACGAAAAGCATCATCGCACCGGCGATGCTTGGTGTATTTATCCCATGTATGATTTTACACATTGCATTTCTGATTCCTTGGAGAACATTACTCACTCACTGTGCTCTCTTGAATTTGAAAACAACAGAGAACTTTATGATTGGGTGCTGGAAAATCTTAATGTTTATCGTCCGCAACAAATAGAATTTGCACGCTTGCAATTGACGTACACCGTGCTTTCCAAACGCAAACTCATTCAATTGGTACAAGAAGGGCATGTGACAGGCTGGGACGATCCCCGTATGCCCACTTTAAGCGGTTTGCGAAGACGTGGCGTGCCACCTGAAGCTTTACGTGATTTTTGCGCACGTATTGGCGTTGCTCGTGCCGATTCTGTGGTAGATTATTCTCTATTTGAATTTTGCCAACGTGAATATTTAAATGCCCATACCAAAAGGGTTATGGCAGTGCTTGATCCCATCAAGGTGGTCATTACCAATTACCCCGAAAACAGTGCCGATGCTCCGCAAGACCTTGATATGCCATATCATCCCGAAGACGCAGCGCATGGTTCTCGTACCATGCCATTTACCCGTGAATTGTATATTGAACGAGATGATTTCCGCATGGATCCGCCCAAAAAGTTTCATCGCCTTTATGTGGGCAATGAAGTTCGCTTGCGCTACGCCTATTATATTACTTGCCACGAAGCCATTTGCGATGCCAACGGACAAGTCACCGAATTGCGTTGCACCTACGATCCCCAAAGTCGCGGCGGTAAAAGTGAGGATGGAAGAAAGGTTCGCGGTACCATTCACTGGGTATCGGCTGCCCATGCCGTTCCCTTGGAAGTGCGCCTTTATGAACAACTTTTTGCCGTAGAAAATCCTCAAGCTGTGGAAGAAGGCAAGAGCTTTTTGGACAATCTCAATCCCCATTCCTTGGAAGTGAAAACTGCCATGTGCGAACCGGCATTACGTACTTTTAAGCCGGGAGAAAGGGTACAATTTGAACGCCTTGCTTATTTTTGTGTGGATAAAGACAGCAAGGAAAATATCCCTATTTTTAACCGCATTGTCACTTTAAAAGATAGCTGGGCAAAAATAGAAAAAAAGTTATAAATCTTGAAAGGATGTAAGTTTCCTATTTTGTTAACTCTTAAATTATACAATCTTTTTTATTTACTGGAGAAAATATGAGTCAACAACAAACTGAAATTAAAGATCTTGTGGAGCAAATACAAGAACTTAAGCATCAACTTTATGAAAATGAAAAAACCATAGGGGCATTGACTAAAGATGTTGCCCAGCGCTCTCAACAATATTTGAAAACCTTGTCTATGCTGGAACAAAAAGTACAAGAAGAATATGTTCCTTTGTTTGATTTTTTTAAGGAAACAATACTTTTTAGTGTTAAATGGGAACAAT
>CAYJHV010000362.1:0-2092 GCA_964369825.1 uncultured Desulfovibrionaceae bacterium
TTACGTGAATTAACTGCAAATATTAATAAAATGCGTGAAACGGAGCAACGCATCCAAGTCATGCTTGATACTATGCCCATGGGTGCTGTTTATTGGAATAAGAACTTACAATCAGTTGATTGCAATCTCAATATTTTACAGCTCTTTGGCTTTGACAACAAAGAAGAGTTTGCGCTTAATCCCTTCAGTATTTTTCCGGATAAACAGCCGGATGGGGATTGCACAAAAACTTTGATACGCGATCTTTTTAGTGTGGCTTTTCAAAGTGGTCATTGCCATACCGAAATTTTGTGCCAAAATCCTTTTACGGCTGAAATTATTCCCGTGGAAATTGTTCTTGTGCGTATTTTGCATCAAGGTCATTATGCTGTTCTTACCTTTATCCGTGATTTACGTGAATTAAAACTTACACTTAAAAAAATGAAGGCTGCCGAAGACCGTGCCAAAGCCATGCTTGACTCTTTTCCCATGGGAGCCAATTTTTGGAATAAGAATTTTGAACTTATCGACTGTAATATGGCTTCAGTAAAATTATTTGATTATACATGTAAAAAGGAATATATAGGGAATTTTGCTAAACTAAATCCTGAATATCAACCTGACGGCAATTTGAGTTTACCAAAAGTTATCACTCTCATTAACAAAGCCTTTGAAACCGGACATGAGCGGTTTGAATGGCTTTGTGTACACCCCAAAACCGGTGACCCCATGCCGGTGGAAGTAACCTTGGTGCGAATTTTACATAATGATGAATATGCTATAGTCAGTTATGTTCGAGATTTGCGAGAATTCAAAGCTATGCTCAAAGAAATAAGTAAGGTGGAAGACAGTTTACGAACCGCCAGAGATGCAGCAGAAAAAAGTGCCAAGGCAAAAAGTGAATTTTTAGCCAATATGAGTCACGAAATTCGCACACCCATGAACGGTATATTGGGGCTTTTGCATCTTTTATCACAAACACCTTTACAAGAAGTACAAGAAGAATACGTACAAAAAAGTTTGTATTCTGCCAATAACCTTTTACGCATTATCAATGATATTTTAGATATATCAAAAATTGAAGCCGGAAAATTAGAACTGGAAATCATACCTTTTACAGTGAAAAGCGTTTGTGAAGATGTGCGGCAATTGTATGCTTCTCGCTTTGAGGAAAAAAAGCTTGAATTACATATTCAGGCAGTTGATTTTACCGACATCAAACTTATGGGTGATCCTTTGCGCCTTAAACAAGTTTTTTTTAATCTTGTCAGTAATGCGCTTAAATTTACTGAAAACGGCAGCGTGAACATCTTACTCAGTAACAGTAAATATGGTGTTGAAAAAATGCATTGTCTTTTTGCCGTCAAAGATACAGGTATTGGATTAAGCCAGGCGCAGATAGAAAAACTCTTTGCGCCTTTCAGTCAAGCAGACACCTCCGTTACCCGAAAATATGGCGGTACAGGGCTTGGTCTGGCCATATCCAAAAATATTATAGAACTGTTTGAAGGACGTATGTGGATTGAAAGTAAACTTGGTGAAGGAACAACTTTCTTTTTTGATTGCATTTTTCCCATTGCCACTGAAAATGCGCAAATAAGCCCAGAAACTGAAGAAAAAAGTTCTCCTCTTACAATTCCCAAGAATTATATACACAGCGGACATCTCCTGCTTGTGGAAGATAATGATATAAATCAACTTATTGCAGAAGAACTTTTAAGAGCTGCAGGATATACTTTAGACATAGCGGAAAATGGGCAAATTGCATTGGATTTACTCGATAAAAATAACTACGATGCCGTGCTCATGGACATACAAATGCCTATAATGGATGGTCTTACCGCTACCAAAAACATTCGTGCGCAAGAAAAGTTTGCACAATTACCGGTCATTGCCATGTCTGCCCATGCCATGGCAGGTGATAAAGAACTCAGCCTTGCCCACGGCATGAATGATCACATCACTAAACCTATCTCACCGGAGATGCTATATTATACCCTGTATCATTGGTTAAATCCAAAAAAATAATTTCATTTATACAGAATTCTGATTTTATGGGGGAGGGAAAAACTTTTGCTAGCGCCAAAAAGTTTTCCCCTCCCCCATACCCCCA
>CAYJHV010000363.1:0-2077 GCA_964369825.1 uncultured Desulfovibrionaceae bacterium
TTTGTATTAGGCGAAGCTATAGCACATACCTCTCTCTTTAAATGGTTTTTCACAATCGTTGCGGATGAGTTCAGCAATTTCGGATAAATTCATCACTCCAAGATTTTCCCCGGAACGCAAACGCACATTAACACTTTGCGCTTCCACTTCCTTGTCGCCAACAACAAGGATATATTGTACTTTTGACAATTGTGCCTCTCGTACCTTAAAACCAAGTTTTTCATTGCGAGTGTCGGCACTTACTCTAAAACCCTGCTGTGTGAGAGTTTTTTCTGCTTCTAAGGCAAAATCGTTTTGCGCATCGGTGACGGTGAGCACTCGAGCTTGTTCGGGCGCAAGCCATGTGGGCAAAGCTCCGGCATAATGTTCTACTAAAATACCGATGAAACGCTCCAAAGAACCCATAATGGCACGATGCACCATCACCGGTCTGTGTCTTTCACCATCTTGTCCCACATATTCAAGTTCAAAACGCTCGGGCAAGGTGAAATCACATTGAATAGTGGAGCACTGCCACTCCCTGCCAATGGAATCAAGTAATTTCACGTCAATTTTTGGTCCGTAAAATGCGCCGTCACCTTCATTGATATAATACTCAATGTCGGCACGTTTCACTGCCTTAAGCAGTGCATTGGTGGCAAGCTCCCAAGCTTCATCACTGCCAATACTTTTTTCGGGACGGGTGGAAATGGCCACCTTGTAATCAAAATCAAAGAGTTGCATCAAATCACGAATTAATGTGATGATATCAATAATTTCATCTTCAAGCTGTTCCGGCATACAAATAATATGCGCATCATCTTGAGTAAATTGACGCACACGCATAAGACCGTGTAATACACCGGATTTTTCATGTCGATGTACAAGTCCAAGCTCAAAATAACGCTGTGGCAATTCACGGTACGAACGCAAAGAATTTTTGAAAATAAGCATATGAGAAATACAATTCATGGGTTTTACGCCATATTGATCGTCCTCTATGTTGGTAAAATACATATTTTCACGATAATTGTCATAGTGACCGGACTTTTGCCATGTTTCCACACGCAAAAGCTGTGGACCTTGCACTATGTCATAATGTCTTTTCAAATGTTCTTTGCGCCAAAAATCTTCTAAAATGGTGCGAACGAGCATTCCCTTGGGTAACCAAAAAACCATACCGGGTGCCACATCTTCATGGAAGGTAAACAACTCAAGCTCACGTCCAAGTTTTCTGTGGTCACGTTTTTTGGCTTCTTCCAGCTGATGTAAGTATGCCTTCAAAGCTTTTTCATCGGCAAAAGCAGTTCCGTAAATACGGGAAAGCATTTTATTTTTCTCATCGCCTCGCCAATAGGCACCGGCTACGGATAAAAGCTTCACCGCTTTGACAAAACCGGTATGCGGCAAATGCGGACCTCTGCACATATCCAAAAAGTCACCGCAACGATAAAAAGTCAAAGTTTCTTCGTCAATGCTTTCAATTATTTCTGCCTTATAATTTTCACCAAGGGCGGCAAAATGCGTTATGGCATCCATCTTATGCATTTCCGAACGCTCAAAGGGGAGGGCGTCTTTTATCATTTTTTGCATTTCAGCTTCGATGCTCACCAAATCTTCAGCAGAAAAAGGACGTTCCACATCAAAATCATAGTAAAAACCGGTATCAATGGCAGGTCCGATGGTAACTTTTGCCTCCGGAAACAACTTTTGAACGGCGGCAGCCATAATATGTGATGCAGAATGTCTGATAATTTCAAGACCTTCGGGTGAATCAGAATAAATCGGTTCGAGTTTTGTGTCGTCGGTGTTGGAAGGCAAAGGACCTGAAAGATCCAAGAGGGCATCATCAATTTTACATGCCAGCACACTTTTCATTTTTTTACCGCTGAGCACAGTCTTTAGGACATCGGCGCAGCTTTTTGCAGAAGCTAAACTTTCTGCAGGAACTTCCGGCATATTATTTTCATCCACACACACAATCACAAAATACTCCACAATATGAAAAAAGGGGAAGGTTACCCCTCCCCTCGTCATTTAATTATTTTTTGGTAGGAACGAGCAGACTTGAACTGCTGACCCCTTCCATGTCAAGGAA
>CAYJHV010000364.1:0-2060 GCA_964369825.1 uncultured Desulfovibrionaceae bacterium
TAGCGTGCCGAATGGGCATCGCTGCCAAGGGAGACTTTTCTGCCGCCCAAATCACGGTAAAGGGTGAAAATATATTTGAGATAGCTATCGTCACCCACAGCATAAAGAAATCTGGTGTTAAACTCAAGAGATTTTCCTTTATCAATGACCATATGTAATAAATCACTGAGTTTATCCTGATGCGCTTCAATGTTTATGGGATCAATATAGCGTAAAAGAAAATCAATATGTCCCACTATATCAAAACAAGAACAATGCTGTAACATATGAATATAAATATCTAAATAATTACCATAGACAGCGTCGGCAGTTAAATTTTGTGAATAGATGGGCTTTGTGCAATCACTGTCTTCGCTTTCATGTACAGACATGATGACCATATCAAAATTTTCATGGTTTACAATGCGCTTTATATCTTTTAGGCGAGAAAACTTATATCCGATTTCAATACCTTTTAAGACAGTAAGGTCGTATGTTTTGTTAAGTTTTTGTAAAATCTTATTTAATTTCAATAAATCCGGCATGTCATCGCAGCCCATGGAGCGACACGAAAGATCCAAATGTTCGGTACTCACAAAATGGGTGAGCCCCTTATCACAAGCCAAACGCAAATAATTTTCAAATTTTTCGCCGGAATCACTGGATAAAAAGGTATGCAAATGCTGATCGTAAAGTTTCATGCTGTAATCTTTGTTTTAAACAAAATAAATGTATAAAATTCTCATTTAATATGACTTTTGTGAACATAGTGAGCGTAACAACGTGCCACGGGATGCGTTGCCGGCATATCTTTGAGATATTCACCGTGCAAAACTTCATGGGGTAAAAGATTTGGTGAAGGTGCTTTTGTATGTTGGCAGACCACATTAAGAGGGGTTTTATCAAGGGAAAGACTTACTTTTAACGCATTAAAATATTCTTTTCCCATAAAGGCATTGGCTCTTTCCAATATTTCAAATTGCATATATGAAATCTCTTGCAAACTTAAAGCATCTTCGCCGCCCACCATAAGTATATTGTTTTTACTTCCCAGCGGCCAAGCAATACTTGCAATCTCATGTCCCATGACCATACTCCAATGTCGCCAAAGTTCTATGATTTGCCTCTTTTCAGGCATTCCTAAATGTTGCATAAAGCGATCGAGAGTTGTTTGTACGCTTACAGGGCGTGGCCAATGGTATTTTTTCATAAAGATTATTTAGCTTAAAAAGATAAAAGGCGCAAGGAACACTTTGTTAGGTTAACACATTCAAACAGAAAAACATATTTAAGACCTCTACGCAATTCATTGCGCAGAAGTATTGTAATTGTTTTTTTTATCATTTTTAACGATTATAAAGAATATCTTTTTCCAATTGAGTAGCGCTGACCGCGTCAAATTTATTGGCTCGTAAAGATGTAAGATGTTTTTGAAATAAAATTATATTTCTATATAATTCATCATGAAAAATATTGTTTTTTGCTGATTTTTTTAATTCTTTTTGCACCATTTCCATGGCCGAATTTACAATACGAGGATTCATATAGCGTATGTCGTCGATCTTTGTTTTATAAAATAAAATAGATTGTTTAATGGCATTTTGAAAATTTTTGATGCCGCTTTGAGATTTTTCTATGGCTTTTACCAGTTGAGAAACGTTTTTTCCCGCTGCCAATTCTTCATTTTTCATACGTATGACTTTAGGTAATGTACTTTCAATGATTTTAATTCTTGAATGTATGTTTTTTATACTTTCAATGATAAAGCCTATGGTACGAATTTCAGAAGCGGCTGTAAATAATTGTTGTCTTTCATAAGAAATATAATTTTCTTTGAGCAAAGAACCTATATGTTGATAATTCTTTTTCTCTATTTCGGAGTTTGAGGCAGCAATGAGTCGTTCAATTTCTTCCAAAGGGTCATTATTTTTATTAAGCACAGTTTCAGCCGTATCACCAACTTTTGCCCACTCTTGTTGTAAAATGTCTTGTCTGCCGCCACCGGGAGTATTTATGCCTGACAGCACAAGGCGAAAACCCATATCCCGCATGGCAACCGCACCTTTTAATTGAAAAAAAGC
>CAYJHV010000365.1:0-2054 GCA_964369825.1 uncultured Desulfovibrionaceae bacterium
AATTTTTTTTCACAGACTGCCAAGGAGAATATATATGTCGTCAAATATCGCAAATGCACGTCAAGGACTACGTCAAGTAAATTCCTACTTAAAGCAGGGTAAGAGCGCTGCCGCCGTACAATCCATACAAAATGCACTACAAGTCATGCGTACTAATTTACTTAAGGCTGAACGCACGGAAATTGCGGCTTTATTGCAAGATGCTGTACATTATCTTGAACAAGACCCCCTCATAAAAAAATTGTTCCCTTTAGCTTTAAAATATTCTCCCGGGGAAGAAGCTGCTCTTGGTGAGAGTATGAAAGAATTGCAAACGTGTCTTGCCGAACACGTTCAGGCTGAAGCTGAAGAAGCCAAAAGGCTGGCTGAGGAAAAAAAACGATCTTGGTTTGAGCGTGGAAAAGCTGAGCTTGCCAACAGTCAAGAAAAAGGTAGAGCTACGCTTGTGGCACTCGGACGAGAGTACCCTCAAGATTCTTCATTGCTTGGCGATATTGGAGAAGCATTTTTAGCTGTTAAAATGTATGAAGATGCCGTATCATATCTAACCGAGGCTCTTGATCTTCGTGATGACAATATTCCTCTGTATAATGCCATTGGTATAGCATTGCGAGAACTTGGTCGATTTCCTCTTGCAGAAACCTACTATTTACGAGCATCTAAATATTTACGCCATGATCCCAATTTATATTTTAATATTGCAAGATTATATTTAGATTGGAAAAAATATCCAAAATCCAAACAAGCCATTGCTGTTGCTCTCAAACTTGCCCCGGATTTTGAACCGGCACAAAAACTTCTTGCGTTTGTGGAAAAAAAAATGCAGGAAGCTCAGCAATAATATGAGAAGCAAGCATATTTTCACAGATTAATAAATAATAGTTAATTTTTAATATTTATGAAGTATATTTTTTCATTTAAATAAAATTTATGGAAACACTGATAAAAAGTATGTATCGGTGTTTCCTTATGTCATCTTAAAAATCATTCCTTTGTATACAAAATTTTATTTTCAAAATTTAAGGTCGAAATATTTTTCCGGTTGACAATGTTTTCCCAGAAATTACCTTTACTCCAATGAAGAAATTGGAGGAAAACAGTATGCATTTTACTGGACAAGTATATAGACATCCCATCGAAGCTAAAACTCCACTATTGGAAGTGACAGCCGGTTGTTCACATAATAAGTGCTCATTTTGCACCATGTACAGGGAAACACCCTTTAAGGTTTCACCTTTAGAGCATATAGAAGAAGATTTAAAAGAACTCAAGGCCACAGGGCAGCCTGTGGAGCGTATTTTCTTGGTTAATGGCGAACCTTTTATTCTGTCAACGGCAAAACTTTTACAAATTGGTGAACTCATCAATGCGTATTTTCCGGAAATAAAAACCATTACGTGTTATGCATCCATTAAAAGCTTAAAAAATAAGACTTTGGAAGAATTGAAAGCCCTTCGAGCCTTGAAATTCAATGAATTGCATATAGGACTTGAATCAGCCTATGACCCTGCCATTTTACAAATGAATAAAGGCTTTACGGCAGCAGAAGCTTATGAAAACATAGAAAAACTTGTGAAAGCCGGTTTTGATTGGGATGCCATCATCATGACCGGGGTTGCCGGTAAAGGCAAGGGAAAGATTCATGTGGAAGAAACAGCAAAACTTTTAAATGCCTTTCCGCCATATTTGGTTTCGCTTATGACCACTTCGGTGGCAGATGGCACGCCTCTTGAGCAAATGCGCGATAAAGGCGAATTTATCGAATGCACAGAACGTGAGAAAATTGCAGAAGAAAAATATTTATTGGAACTTTTAAATTTAGATGATGCCTACTTTTTTGGTGCGCATTACTATAATTTAATACCCATGAACGGTTATTTTGCCAATAAAGACATAATGATTGAGCATATTGACAAACAGCTCTTATGCATGGATACTGAATTATTGGATGGTGTATATCAAAGAGATAATATTTAGTGCTTTTGATACATTTTTAAATATGTGGCTATTGCCTTTAGTCAGCTTTTTTGCTACTATACCTTTTATATTACATC
>CAYJHV010000366.1:0-2054 GCA_964369825.1 uncultured Desulfovibrionaceae bacterium
ACTAAAAAAATTTTCTTCCTTTTTGTGCCCCTTACTTTTAGCCTTTGTTTTGCATTTTTTTTCTTGCCGAATTTAGCATCGGCTCGCAACCAAAATCAAGAAATAAATAATTTAGACCAAGTACATAGATTTCGGAACATACCAACTTTGCCGCCAAAAGCTGTATACAATGTAGCCTATTTTGAAGCCGGAGATTATTGGGAGTATACCGTCCTTTATGATAGTTTGCGAAAGGCGCTTGCAGTGTATCCGGAATCAAAGCTTTTGGCATTCCCTAAAAAATACCGTTATTCTCCCGGCTGGGGTGAACATGAAAAACAAGACAAGATAGCCGCATCCATTATGGCTAATCCCGACATTGACATAGTGCTGGCCATGGGCACCGTGGCTTCCAAGTTGCTTGCTAAGTATAATAATCCAAAAAAAATAGTATTATGCTTAAGCATTGCCGATGCTGTGTTTTCTAAACTTGTGGATTGGCGCACACAAAAAACCATACATGACAATTTTTTTGTGGAGCATTTCCCAAACAAATGGCGTCGCACCATAGAATTAATGAATATTATGCTTGGCTTTCGCAAAATTGGAACCATGTCCACAAATACAGCGGAAGGTTATGCTTATTGCAATATTCAGGATTTAAAAGAAGTTGGGCGAACTCGTGGCTTTAATGTGAGTTTTTATAATGAAATTGATGCCAAAGAAACGGTGGAATCTTGTAAAAAAGGTATTGAGTATTTAATACAGCAAAACATCGACGCCATGTACATACCGGCTTTAAGTTGTTTTGATCCAATTGCAGGAGATCCACAGTTACTTTATGATATATTACATAAAAACAATGTGAAAACTTATGCGAAAGACGGTAATATTCCTGTGATGGGAGGCGCACTCATTGGCATTTCCACCTTGGACTATATTGAAGAAGGGAAGACTTTTGCACAAATTCTATTACGCTGCCTACCGGATTTTACGCATAACAATAGCGAACTCATTTTAGAATTTAAACCGAAAATATATATTAATAGCGGCACAGCTCGATTATTGAACGTTGATCTTCCGCTGAGTTTACTCACCAATGTTGACAGCATTTACGACACGTCACTTCCTTTGCTTAAAATAACAAATCCCCATGAACAATAACGATGAGCGTGATTTTTGATGGGTAGCTTTTTCATGGATAAAAACACTCTTAAACAATGTTTTATCATGGCATGTATTTTGTTTTGCTGTGCTTTGTGCGAAAAATCTTGGGCGGAATCGGCAAAACGCATAGCCTATTTCGAAAAAGGAAATTTTTGGTTATTTAATAAAAGTTACAGAGCTTTACAAGATGCCCTTAAAGAGCAGGCCATGCCTTGCCTGTACCCCAAAGAATTACATGTAAGCCCGGGTTGGCAAGCAAGCCCGGAAGAAATGGACAGCATAGCGCAAAAATTACTGTCAGGCGATGCAGATGTTATTATTGCCGCCGGAAGCAGTGCCACCGGCGCACTCTTGCGCAATACAAAGGGAGAAAAATTGATAGTTGGCATTGCGCTTGCCGACCCCTTGGCTTCCGGTTTCATGGATGAAAATGGTTTTTCGCAATATCCATCTTTTTTGACGGAAGTCTTCCCCAAAAGATGGGAAAGTATGTATCGTGTGTTTCATTCGGTGATCGATTTTAAAAGACTTGGCATCATGTACCCTGCCGGCACAGAGGGAAAGGTATACGCCGCACTCAATGATGCCCATATCGTTGCCAAAGAAAGAAATTTTTCCGTTATTGAAGCGGTAATCCCCGATGAAAGTCCCAAATCTTGCTTTCAGGGCATTGAAGAATTACACAAAAAAGGGGCAGACAGTTTTTTTATCTCTGCCCTTGTTTGCTTTGACATAACAGCACATGATCCAAGCTCTCTTTTGAAAAAAATTCATACCTACGGTATGCCAACTTTTGCACGTGATGGAGCTTCTTTTGTACAAGCCGGCGCACTTATGGGCTTTTCCACTTGGGATTTTGCAGCTTCAGCCATGCGCATGGCAAAGGCCATTACGTCCACACTTAAGGG
>CAYJHV010000367.1:0-2052 GCA_964369825.1 uncultured Desulfovibrionaceae bacterium
AAAGCTCCTCTGCAAGAGCTCTTGATGACAATCTTCGTAAAGCCGCTTCATCTTCCATTCGCTCATGGAACCTAGATTCCCGGAAGCATAACAATGCAAAATTAAAAAAGCATAAAAATAAGAGTATTATCAAATTTTAGTCTCGTTATGTGTATAGACACATAACGATTAAATAGAAAAATTTATATTTTTTTAAGTTATTAAAAATTAAAACAATAAAAAACATTCTTGAGACATACTCGTTACGTGTTCGGGAATCCAGGATGGAAAGCCTGTCCACTTTCGTAATGTCCTTCAGGTCAGAGGTGTTCCCCATTTTTCTGTCCAAAGAATGGGGAACACCTCTGCAATTCCATATGGAATTGCCATATATAAAATGTTACTTTTTAATAATTCCGATTTCGCTAAGCAATGTTTTTAATTCTTCATATTGAGCTTTAGCTTCTGCTTTCCATGCGGCACCGGAAACATTGTCCGGAGTAAAACCTAAGTTTTTGATAGCTTTGATGAAATTTGGGTCTTTATGAACTTTATCGGAAACTGCTATGAGTTTATCAATGATTTCTTGAGGTACGCCTTTGGGTACCACTATACCGCTCCATCCAAAAAAGCTTCCGTCATAACCTTGTTCTTCAAAAGTTAGTGCCGATGGGTATTTTTCACTTTTGGAACCTATGGCAAGAATTTTAAATTTATCGGAATCCACAAGAGTTTCGTAGTTATTAGGGAACAGGAAGGCGATATCGCTGTGCTTTCCAAGTATAGCTGTAGCTGCTTCCGCTGCACTGGAATAATTGACATTGCGTAGTTTTACGCCATTTTGATGTGCCCAGCTGGAAAAAGCAAGGGTAACCCATGCTGTGGCAGCGGGGGTACTGAAAACATATTTTCCGGGATTTTTTAGTGCGTCGGCTTGAAATTCTTTTAAATTATTCCATGGGGCATCCTTGGAGACCACCACCGCCGTATTGGCACGAATAAAGCGAGTCACATAGTCGAAAGAATCAAAGCTTAGTCCACCGGTTTTAGTGAGCAAAGGCAAAACAATGCAAGGACCTGCTTGCCCAAGGAAAAGCGTATAGCCATCGGGCTTGGATTTTGCGGCAAAAAGCGTACCGGCAAGGCTACCGGAACCGGTTTTATTAACCACAAGCACAGGTTGCCCCAATTCTTTTTTGACAAATTCTGCCCATACTCTGGCACTCACGTCACCGTCACCGCCGGCACCAAAGGGAACAACCACAGTGATGGGTTTTGTGGGATATTCTGCTTGTGCGCTGTTTGCACAAATGGCAAAACAGGCTACCACCAAGGTTAAACACATTAATTTTTTCAAAAAACTCATAAATCCTCCTAAAGATTATTCAAAACAAAGATAAAGCTTTGTTTATATGTAAAGGTCATGTTTTTCTTTATCGAGTAAAGCTTCTTTTTCTTCGATGATTTTTGCTTTACGAGCACGTACTCGATAAATACTGAATACACTGGCGGCGGTGATTAAAAGTAAGACCACCGCAAAGGGTTTTTGGAAAAAGATAAAATAATTTCCGCCGGACATGGCCATGCTTTGGTCATAGGCTTTTTCTAAAATGGGACCGAGAATAAAGCCGATAATCAATGAGCCGGCGCTAAAATGGAAAATACGCATTAAATAGCCAAGAATAGCAAAGATTATTAAACACAAGAGGTCAAATAAGCTTTGATTAATGGAGTATGTGCCAACGAAAGCAAAGACGGTCACTGCCGAAAAAATAACATAGCGCGGCAATTCCACCACTCGCAGCCATAATCTAAAGCCAAGCTTTGCAATGAAGAACAGGAGCAAATCACAAATGAGTAATGAACCAAAAATACCATAAACAACAGTGGTATGCTCAAAAAAGATATTGGGTCCGGGGGTTAAACCTTGAATAAGAAAAGCACCCATAAGTACGGCGGTAACGTCATCTCCGGGAATGCCAAGAGTCAATAAAGGAATCATGGCAGAACCGGTGGTGGCATTGTTGGCCGCTTCCGGAGCAATAACACCTTCCACATTGCCTTTGCCAAATA
>CAYJHV010000368.1:0-2050 GCA_964369825.1 uncultured Desulfovibrionaceae bacterium
TTTGTAATATAACTATTACTAACAATTACCATTAATACAATCAGAATGACGTGGAGTTTGCCCTGCGAGCATAATATTTTTTGCTTTCACTTTTTATGTTTTTATGTTAGTAGCTCAATGTGTTTTTAATTGTAGTAATTTTAACCAGAGCTTACAAAACAAGGAGTATCTTTTATGCCACTTATTGGACCACATGAAATGTTTGCCCGTGCCTACGCCGAAGGTTTTGCCATTGGCGGTTTTAATGTTAACAATATGGAAATAATTCAAGGCATTATGCAAGCTGCCGACCAAGAAAAATCTCCTGTTATTTTGCAAGTATCTGCCGGTGCTCGTAAGTATGCCGGTCAGCTTTACATTATGAAGCTTGTGGAAGCTGCTCTTACGGAAGCAGATGTTCCTGTCGTTGTGCATCTTGATCACGGTCCAAGTTTTGAAATGTGTAAAGCCTGTATCGACGGTGGCTTTACCTCGGTTATGATTGATGGTTCGCATCTTTCCTTTGAGGAAAATATAGCAGTTACCAAGCAAGTGGTTGAATATGCTCATGATAAAGGTGTTTGGGTTGAGGCTGAACTTGGCACCTTGGCAGGCATTGAAGAGCATGTGCAGTCAGATGTGCATGTTTTCACAGAACCGGATCAAGCTGTGGAATTTGTTGAACGTTCCGGCTGTGACTCCCTTGCCATTGCCATTGGTACCAGTCACGGTGCGTATAAATTTAAGGGTGAAGCCAAGCTTGATTTTGAACGTCTTTATAAAATTTCTGAGCTTTTACCCAATTATCCATTGGTACTGCACGGCGCATCTTCCGTACCCGAAGAATTTGTAAAAATGTGCAATGAATATGGCGGCAATGTGGGCGGTGCCAAGGGCGTTCCCGAAGATATGTTACGTCAGGCTGCCAAATCCGGTGTGTGTAAAATCAATGTGGATACAGATATTCGTCTTGCCATGACTGCTACCATTCGTAAATTTTTTACCGATAGCCCCGAACAATTTGACCCTCGCGGCTATTTAACGCCGGCACGTACTGCGGTAAAAGATATGGTGGCGCATAAGATTCGTACCGTTATGGGGTCTTCCGGAAAAATTTAATTATTGCCACGCACCGGAATTAATACACTAACATTCTATTAATATAAAAAAAAGCCTTGCTCTGTGAGGCTTTTTTTCTTGCTTGGCAAAGTGGCAAAGAATGTGTATGTAGGTTCGGTGATACAGAGGAAAGAGGATATTATGCAAAGATTACCTTGGCAGGACTATTTTATGCGCATAACTCATATGGTGGCTGAGCGCAGTACGTGTTTTCGCCGAAAGGTGGGTGCCATTGGAGTCAAGGATAATCGTATTCTTGCCACAGGCTATAACGGAGCACCTTCCGGTCTTGCGCATTGCCTTGATATTGGGTGCTTACGCCAAGAGCTTGGCATACCTTCAGGTGAGCGTCATGAGATTTGCCGTGCTATTCATGCCGAGCAAAATCTTATTGTGCAATGCGCCGTACATGGGATAAGCCTTGCCGGTGCGGATATATATTGTACCACTTTCCCCTGTGGAATTTGTTCAAAATTACTTATAAATTGTGAAATTAAACATATATATTACGTGGATCATTATCCCGACGCATTGAGTCTTGAAATGCTCGATGCAGCCGGTATTCAACATACTCAAGTGGAACGACCAAGCGGAGTAATCGCATGAAGCAATCTTCTTATGCCCCGGCTATGCACAGAGCCATTGAGCTTGCCAAACAGGGGCGATTTGAATTGTACCCAAATCCTTGTGTGGGAGCGGTGCTGGTGAGTGGTGATACCATTGTTGCCGAAGGGTGGCACAAAGAATGTGGTAAAGCCCATGCCGAAATACATTGTCTTGCCGATGCCAAGGCAAAAAATATTGATGTGACGCAGTGCACCCTTGTGGTAACGCTGGAGCCTTGCAATCATCACGGTAAAACCGGACCTTGTACCGAAGCCATTGTCAATGCGGGCATAAAGCATGTGGTCATTGGCATTAAAGACCCCAATCCTCTTGCCGGCGGCGGTGC
>CAYJHV010000369.1:0-2046 GCA_964369825.1 uncultured Desulfovibrionaceae bacterium
GCCAATGCCAAAACTGTAACCTTTGCTGAGTTAAGGCAATAGCCACATTTAAATAAAATAAGGCACTACCATGTCACCACACAGAAAAAATAAGGAACAGGGTTTTTGGAACACATTATTCAAATCCTTTGCCCTTGGTTCCAAACATGCCTTTAGTTTCAGTTATTGGAAATCCTTACCACGAAAATTTGTGGAAGCTTCCACCGCAAGAAATTTCTTATATAGCATAAAAGTGGCCATTGCCTGTATCCTCTCCTATGCCATAGCTGAATTATTGGGGCTTGCTTACAGTTTATGGGCACCGCTGGCGACGCTGATGGTAATGCAAGTGAACATGTCAACTTCATTGGAACTTTCTGTATTGCGGCTTTTTGGAACGTTGGTAGGAGTTTTTTTGGGACTTACTTTGGCATCCTTCGT
This sequence comes from uncultured Desulfovibrionaceae bacterium, assembly GCA_964369825.1. Classification (GTDB taxonomy): domain Bacteria; phylum Desulfobacterota; class Desulfovibrionia; order Desulfovibrionales; family Desulfovibrionaceae; genus CAYJAD01. The sequence continues at coordinate 421 of CAYJHV010000369.1, forward strand.
ACCGCCAAATCTTGAAGGACGTTTGCTTGCCTTGGCTGTAGTTGTCCCCATCTGCGCCTTTATGGAATTATGGGAAGAACGCTTTAAATCTGCCGGAGTGACGGCAGTTTTTGTTGTGCTGCTTGGTCATGGTGAAGAACATAATGTTTGGCTTTTTGGCTTAAATCGAGTGCTTGAGGTGGGCATTGGCAGTGTGGTGGCACTCCTTGTTTCCATATTGCTTTGGCCGGCATCGGGAGCTGCGGAAGTGGATAGAGTAAGTCAAAGGCAATTTATTCAAGCTGCTGATATGATAAGAAAATTGACAGATGATTTTTTGAAGCAAGAGCATAGGGTCTCGCATCGTCAATTATTCAGGTTGTTGAATAAAATCAGTAATAATACTCAAAAATTTTACAGTGTTCGCAAATACGAATTGGCTCATATTTACCGAGAGTATCCGCTATTGCCACACAGTGTGCGCTTACTGGACGAATTACGTATGTATATTTCCACCATGATGGATGCTTTAGAAAGAGAAGATGCCGGTAAAGTTCCTTTGGAGGCGGAAAAAATCATAAAAGAAGTGGCCGAGGCACTCAGCGTCACTTTGCTTTGGTTTGCAAATCCGCAAAGCCCGCAGCCAAAACCTTTGCGTCCCCTCATGGAGGACAGAGCCATACGTTTTGCTACAGCGCGAGAGACCGGTATGTTTCGTACCAACAGTTCTGATGATGTGATCGCTTTATTTTCATTTTACAATGGTTTAAGCCATGCTGCTCAAGGTGTGGCACTTTTACAAGAGCGTATATTTATGGCTGAGGGGAAGAAATAATATCTACGCTTCCGCTGTCAATATGATACAAAGCACCTTTCAATAAAACGGCATTTTCTTGCATAAGTTTTTTGAGCTTAGGATAGGCAAGAATATTTTGCATACTGTGTTCAATATTGGTTATTTCAGCCTGTCGAGGATCTTTTTCGCCCTTAATGGCTGTATGTATATGATGTACAACGTCCTGTAATGATGATTTTTGTTCATGTTCGCAGCTACAGCTTAAGGCAGCTTTAACGGCACCGCAATGGGTATGCCCCATGACAAGAATAAGTTTCACATTTAAATGTTCCACAGCATATTCAATGCTGCCAAGCTCATGCGTACCAATGATATTACCGGCGTTGCGAATGACAAATAGCTCACCTATACCGGCGGCAAAAATATGCTCGGGCGGAACTCTCGAATCGGCGCATGTAATCACCACAGCATAAGGCTTTTGCCCATTTTCTGTGGTAAATTGTTTTTTATGTAAGGAAATGTCTGCATTATTATGCTTTAATTGCTGCACAAGGGCATTGTTTTTTGTCAATAGGATAAGCGCATCCTCACCTGACATGGGATAACCATGAGGATTTTTAGCAAGGAGGGAGGAAGTAGATATTGCTAAAAAGCAAAAACAAAGTACTGTTGTTAAAATGTAAAAATTTTTGTTATGCATACAAACCTCGTTGTGGCGTTGTATAAATTTTGCGGCACGTAAAATGAGCCGGAACTTGCTTCCGGCGTCCCCAAAGGGGCATTTGGAGTGAGCCTCGACATCAGTCAATGCGACCGAAAATCAAGAATAGGCGGAGCTTTGCTTCGCCGTT
>CAYJHV010000370.1:0-1521 GCA_964369825.1 uncultured Desulfovibrionaceae bacterium
AATTGCATATATCTATACTTTTAGCCGGTTTTACCGGAATTTTGGGCAAACTCATCAGCTTAGGTGAAGGTATGCTTGTATGGTACCGTATGTCCATTGCTTGTTTGGTTTTAGGCATATACCTTTTTTTTTCCAAAGGTCTGGAAAAAATTTCTTTTAAAGATATGTGTAAAATTGCATTTACCGGTGTCATTATTTGCTTGCACTGGCTTTTTTTCTATGCAAGCGTAAAACTTTCCAATGTATCCATCGGCGTGGTTTGCTTTTCCTTAGTGGGATTTTTAACGGCAATTTCTGAACCATACTTTATGCGGACACGCTTTTCCATACGTGAATTTTTGTACAGCATTTTAACCGTTGCGGGCGTATGCTTTATTTTTTCCTTTGATGCTCGCTATAGAGCCGGAATAATAGCCGGTATTATCGGCGCATTGCTTGCGGCACTTTATGCCATCAGTATTCGCAAGCTTTGCAGTAGTTACAACACCAATACCACCCTTTTCTATCAAATGGGTGGCGGAGCACTTTTTTTAACTTTACTTTTACCTTTTTATACAGCTTTTTTTGATATTACTCACTTTATCCCCACTTTTCAGGATACAGTAATGCTTCTTATTTTAAGCATACTCTGCACCATTGGCATGAGCTATCTTTATATTCAAAGTCTTCGTTATATTACAGCCTTTACGGCAAATCTTAGCTTTAATCTGGAACCTGTATACAGCATTTTCATTGCCATAGTTTTTCTAGGGGAGGCACGAGAGCTTAATTTTTCTTTTTATATTGGGCTTATATGTATTGTTGCTTCCGTTGCCTTACAAAGTTACTGGGTCTTGCAACACAAACAACCAAATTTACAATAAGCCTTGCAATACAAATGATATAAAACAACCTCATGCATTATATTTTAACTTTGCTCAATGACAGCATCGTAGCGTTGCGGTAAATTTTCCCAGTACCAAAAATGTAAAAGAGTTTCGTCTTCTTTATGCCAATGATGACTTTGTTCATAAAAAGACAGTAGATGACGCTCAGGATCCGGTAAAAGCTCGACATCTTTCATTTGCAATTGCCTTTCACGGCAAAACATGATCATACACTCAAGAAGTGCAAAGCACTCCTCTTGATGTGTAGCCTGACCTTGCAACTGATGAAAAAATTCATCATAAAAAGGTGTTGATGTACTTACGGATTTCTCAAAATGGTGGCAATGCTCGTATAAATGTTCTAATATTTCACATAACCTTGCCTGAGTGTGTGTTGGTGCCTCAAGACCTTTAAGTGCTTTACAATAATCTTTCATACTGGCTTTATGGGTAAGAAAAGACATAAACTCTCCTTTATCAAAATATATATATTTTTTTAATATAATTTTTAGCTTTTTGTCAACTGTCAAAATAAGCAGTATACGTAGTGATCATATGATTTTAATTGTGTTAATAGTTACCGTTAATTTAACAAAATTTCCTAGTTTTTAATATAGTTTAAGACCTCTGCTCAATTAATTTATTATATAGTCGA
>CAYJHV010000370.1:1531-2024 GCA_964369825.1 uncultured Desulfovibrionaceae bacterium
TTGCGCAAGGTCTTTGGAGCGTTGACGTCAGTCAATGCGACCGAAAATCAAGAAAAGGCGGAGCTTTGATTTGCCGTTAAGTGATTGATTTTCGCGCCTTTACCTCTGCACACTCTTTTTTTGTGCGTAGATACAAAATTGTATTTTGTACATAGAACTATATAAGAAAATAATTGTGCAGAGCTCTTGAAGAGGATGAACCATGAGTGCGTTTTAAAAGGGGTGGGGGTAAAGAAGAACTTATGCAAGCGTCAAAAAGTTCTTCTTTACCCCCTTCAAAACGCGCTTACGGCTCATTCCCTTCGGAAATGAGCTAAAAACTGTATGTAAAAAAATAAATTTTAACTAGTCGACGCTGAAAAACGTGTTTTAACACGTTTTTCAGAAAGACACGCCCACTCCAAATGCCCCTTCGGGGACGCCGGAAGCAAGTTCCGGCTCATTTTACGTGGCGCAAAATTTTCACTATCGTTCAAATTTTGTTAGTCGTCAC
>CAYJHV010000371.1:0-2021 GCA_964369825.1 uncultured Desulfovibrionaceae bacterium
TTACATATCTTTAGATCTACGATGTTTGGATCGAAGGAGTTTTTATGAAACGGTTTTGTCTTTTAGTCTTTACTTGCGCCCTTTTGGCAGCAAGTCCCGTCTTTGCTCAAAATGGTACTTTATTGGTCATGTTTGGTACCACCGTCCCCGGCGCCAAGGTAGCACTTGATGCCATTGAAGCTGATTATCAAAAAGCGTATGGCAAAAGTGGTCTTGTTACGGTGGCCTATACCTCTGAAATTATCCGTAAAAAACTTAAAAAACAGGGTAAACCCGTTTTCTCCGTTGAGGAAGCTTTAAACCATATGGCAGGTAAAGGCGTGACAGAGCTTACCGTTCAATCTTTCCATGTGGCGCCGGCAGCGGAATTTATGGAGACGGAACGCATGATGGTGAAAAATATTGTCAACAATCCCAATCGTTTTAAGACGGCAAAATTAGGTGACCCTTTACTTGTTTCCAAAAAAGATATGGATGAAACCGTCAAAGTTGTCTTGAGTACCATTCCCAAAGAGCGTAAAAGTGATGAAGCCGTACTTTTGATGGGGCATGGTAACAATCATGGCCCCGGAGATCTCGTGCTTTTGGCAACAGCCAATGCCTTTAATACCGCCGATAAAAATGTTCACTTAGCCTGCGTTGAAGGCGCACTTACTTTTGATGACGTTCTTGCCAAGCTCAAAGTCGATAAAGTGAAAACCGTATGGCTTATGCCCTTTATGATTGTGGCCGGTGACCATGCCGTTAATGATTTGGTGGGGCCGGAAGATGACTCTTGGGCTTCCATGCTCAAAAAAGAAGGTTTTAACGTGCGCCAAAAAGTGCAAGGTCTTGGCGAAATCCAAGGTATTCGTAATATTTATTTGCGTCATACCGCCGATGCGTACTTGGATCTTGCTCCCATTAATAAGGCTGATTAAGGTGTGTTAAGCATATCTTCATAAATATTCGATAAGTAAAATATTTGTAATTATTTGAAATATAAAACAAGTAATGATATTTATTTGTTTATGAAGTATGCTCCTCTGCTTAATCAAAACACCTTTTGGCTTATCTCTTCATTAGATTTAACAGGCTTTTTAGGTCATATTGGATTTTATGCATTCCTTCAAAGCCTGTTTTTAAATCGTTTAAAGCAATAATAAAATTAATCATGTGCAAAGGATACAACATGAAAATAGGAAAATTTTTTGGGGTAAGTATTGGCTCCGGAGACCCTAAATATTTAACGCTTCGTGCTGTGGAAATTATCCAAGCAGCAGATGTTATTTTCACGGTCATTTCTAAAAATTCAGAGAACAGCACATCTCTTGATGTGGTGCAATCTGTGGAACCCAAGGGTGAGGTACACGTACAAATTTTCAGCATGTCCGGAGACAATGCCGTGCGCTTTGCCAAGGTCAGAGAAAATGCCCATGCCATTTTGGACTGTCTCAAAGAAGGCAAAGATTGTGCCTTCGCCACCCTTGGCGATGCCATGACCTACAGTACCTTTGGCTATGTGCTTAAAATCATACAAGAAGAATTGCCGCAAGTGGAGATAGAAATTGTACCCGGTATCACCTCCTTTGCTGCTTTGGCGGCTAAATCCGGTGAGATTTTGGTGAAAAACAAGGAAATGTTGCGTATTATACCTTCATTTAAATCCGATACCGCCGAAAATCTTTCTTTTCCGGAAAATTCCACCACCATTTTACTTAAGACCTATCACAGTCGAGATGCCATCATTGAAAGATTGCGCAAAGAAAATGATATTACGGTAACCTATGGTGAACGTCTTGGCATGGAAGATGAAACTATTTTACACGACTTAGATCAAATTCAGGCTCGCACAGACACCTATCTATCGCTTATGATGGTGAAGAAAAAATGAAAAAAGCGCGTAAGGCACAAATACCTTTGTGGAAACGCCCTTTAAGGGTGGCTTGGCTCATGTGTGCGCTGATTTTTTCGGCATATCTCATGGTACACATGCCGGAAAAAGGCAAAGGTGGCGTGGCTAAAGGTACTGTGCAAAATGA
>CAYJHV010000372.1:0-2010 GCA_964369825.1 uncultured Desulfovibrionaceae bacterium
GAGAATGATCTGAGAACAAAGAGTTATGACACACAAAAAAACTTGACATAAAATCAAAAATTTTCTATCAGGTTAGACCTAACTTCAGTTTTAAAGTTCAATTTTCTATAAATTTAGAATTAAAATACGTAACAAAACGGTGCGCACTTATTATAAAACACATGAAATTATCAGAAATATTAAATATTATTGAAAAAATTGCTCCGCCGCATTTGGCTGCGTCTTGGGACAATTCCGGCTTGCAAGTGGCAAGCCACAAAAAAGACATACGTTCCATGGTACTTTGTCTTGACCCGACACCTTTAGCCATACAACAAGCCGCTCAATTGGGGGCAGAACTTATTGTTTCGCATCATCCTTTGCTTATGCAAGGGCGACTGCCCAATAAACTTGATGGATTTCATGAAGTTTTGCGTATACTTATGCAAAAAGATATGGCATTATATGCAGCACATACCTCCCTTGATGTGAATATTTTCGGTCCTTGCGGTTGGCTTGCACGTGCCTTAAATTTACAAAATATCAGCGTCCTTGACAAAGTGGGAGTTTTTGAAAATTTTGAAGGCACAGAACAAGAGTGCGGTTACGGCATGGTGGGAGATTTGCTAAACCCCCTACCCTACAAAGATCTCTTGGCTTGCCTTGAAAAATACATGGAGCTTCATACGGCTACCTGTAGCGGACCTTGTGAAAAAACAAAAATGCAAGATTTGAAACGTTTAGCATATTGCCCGGGTTCCGGTGCTTCGCTTATGCACAAAGCTTATGCCAAAGGCGCCGATATTTTTATTACAGGAGATGTAAAATATCATTTTGCCCTTGAAAGTCCGCTGTGTTTGCTTGATGTGGGACATCACAGCCTTGAAGAAAAAATGATGTACTACTTTAAAGAATTATTGACACAGTATTTACCGGATGTATACATACAATTTTTACCTTCGGCGTCGCCACTACGCCCTATTTACGAGAAATAACACTTTGTGCATGGTTACACAAATGCATTTAAGGAGAAAAAATGAATATTTATTTGCAACAAATTGAACAATTACTTGAATTGCAAAAAGTTGATGACGCCATACACAGCGTAAAACAAGAACTTAAAAAAGCTCCCCTTGAGCTTAACAGTCTTGAGGAGCGTTTTCAAGTCACCGAGGGCAAACGCAATAAAATCATGGAAAAAGTTACTCATATCCAAGAGCAACAAAAAAGAATTGCCTTGGAAATTGAAGATGATGCCGCTCGCATCAAAAAAAGTAAGAGTAAACTTATGCAGGTTGCCAATCAGCGCGAATATCATGCCATGATGCGTGAAATGGATAATATGGAAAAAAATAATCGTATGCGCGAAGAAGAAAAGGTGGTTCTTGCAGAAGAAATGCAAACGCAAGATTCAGCTTTGGCAGAAATCGACATTGACTATTTAGCCCTTAAAGCAGAACTTGAAGTTCGTCGTGACGGCTTGCAAGAACGTATTGATAAAGCACAAGAAAAACTTGACAATCTTGAGCATAATCGTTCTTCTACCAAGAACGAAGTGGACGAACATGTTTCAAAGCGTTATGAATTTATTCGCAAACGCCTTGATCATCCTGTCATTGTTTCCGTTGATGAAGGCATTTGCAGCGGTTGTAATATTTCCATTCCGCCGCAATCTTTCATTGAACTGCAAAGAGGACAACAAATTTTATCTTGCCCCAATTGCCAAAGACTTATTTTTTGGTGCAAAGATTTTAAAATTGAGGAACTTATTCCTGAAGAACCGGCAAAACCAGAAATTAAATTCTTTAATGAAAACGGTTAATTTTTAATAAATTTTTACAAGAGTCGGACGGGTTGTCGCTGCGCATAATTTATGCGGAGAGGAAAGTCCGGGCTTCACAGGGCAAAGTGCTGGGTAACTCCCAGAAGGGGTGACCCTTGGCAAGCGCAACAGAGAGCAGACCGCCTTTTTAAAAGGTAAGGGTGAAAGGGTGAGGTAAGAGCTCACCAGTTATTGTGGTGACACAGTAA
>CAYJHV010000373.1:0-360 GCA_964369825.1 uncultured Desulfovibrionaceae bacterium
TCGAGAGCAGCGCGGGGGGCGGGGGGAGGAGACCTTTTTTCAAAAAGGTCCCTCCCCCAGAAAAAATTAGTACCAAATTAGATCACGTAAACGCTGTACACAGTTTAAGAAGAAAATACTTGTCTGTTATTTCAAAAAAAGGTAGCTTCGCCTTTTCACCAGCTAAAGGAGCAAAATATGTCAACAGATACATATGACAGCAAGCACACAAGTCAAAGTATTTTAGCCTGTAAAGGTCAAAAAAAAATTGTCATGCTCACAGCCTACGATTACCCTTCGTCAGTATTGGCAGCTCAAGCAGGCGTTGATATTTTACTTGTGGGAGATTCCTTGGGTATGACGGTGCTTGGTAAAAAAGAA
>CAYJHV010000373.1:370-2009 GCA_964369825.1 uncultured Desulfovibrionaceae bacterium
AGATACCCTCAGCGTCACCCTCGACATGATGTTGCACCATTGCAAAGCCGTGAGTTACGCGCAAGATCGCAGCAATGCTTCAGCCTTGGTGGTTTGCGATATGCCCTTTCTAAGCTACGAAGACGGCGTTGGTAATGCTTTGCACAATGCCGGAAAACTCATCAGTGAAGGCGGCGCAAGAGCGGTAAAGCTTGAGGGTGGCTTTGAAATTTTACCGCAAGTGGACGCCCTTGTCAGTGCCGGCATACCTGTTATGGGGCACCTTGGTCTAACGCCGCAAAGAGTTGCCACCATCGGCGGTTATAAAGTTCAAGGCAAAGACCCCGAGCAAGCAGAATACCTTTTAAATGCTGCCGAGGCTTTGCAAGAAGCAGGTTGTTTCAGTCTTGTACTTGAATGTGTACCGCATGAAGTTGCCCAAAAAATCACTGCTGAAATTTCCATACCCACCTTAGGTATCGGCGCAGGGCCTTCTTGTGATGGGCAGGTACTGGTATTTCATGATATGCTTGGTTATAACACCGCTTACACACCTAAATTTGTTAAAAAATATGCGAATATGAATCAAATCATAACAGAAGCCGTCACAGCTTATGCAGAAGAAGTGAGACAAGGTATCTTTCCTCAAAAAGAGCATACTTTTTTTCTTGAAACGACACATGATCCCAACGCAAGCAAATAAGTATTTTGTAAACAATAAAATACCAATTTAATATATTAATTTAACTTGACAATAAACATATTATAAAGGTTTTGCTCATGTTTCGTTCTCCCGTACCCAAAGTATGTGCTATCCATGATTTGTCAGGCTTTGGACGCACATCGCTTACGGTGGTCATTCCCATTTTATCGGTGATGGGTATTCAAGTCTGCCCCATGCCAACCGCAATCTTGTCCACACATACTACTGAATTTACAGATTTTTCATTTTGTGACCTTGCCGGTGAAATGCGTAAATTTTTAAATCATTGGCAAGCACTTGATTTACATTTTGACGCCATTTACTCGGGCTTTTTAGGTTCTCCGGAGCAAATGGAAGTGGTTGAAGGTACCATTGCCCACTGCAAAACCAAGGATGGTATAGCTGTGGTAGACCCTGTGCTTGGAGATAATGGCAAGCTTGATCCCACCATGACCAAGGAAATGGTAGAAAGAATGCGTCAACTTGTGTCTCATGCCGACTGCATTACCCCAAATCATTCCGAAGCTTGTTGGCTTTTGAATACTGAATACACAGAAAAAATTTCGGTGCAAACAGTGAAGGATAGATTGCGTCGCCTCACAGATATGGGACCTCGCATAGCCATTATTACTTCTGCCCCCATCAATACACAGCCAAACTTCAGCTCTGTGGTGGCCTATGACCGTGATCATGAACGCTTTTGGCGTGTGGATTGTCCTTACATTCCGGCTTTTTATCCGGGCACAGGTGACACCTTTGCTTCCGTGCTTACCGGCTCCCTCTTACTTGGAGACTCTTTACCTCTGGCCATGGATCGAGCGGTACAATTTGTCAGCATTGCCATTCGTGCTACTTTTGGGCACAATGAACCTCGTTGTCACGGAATTTTGCTGGAACGAGTTTTAGATACCTTGCGCAGTCCCATTACCAATGCCGGCTATGAACTTTTGGAAGAAT
>CAYJHV010000374.1:0-1565 GCA_964369825.1 uncultured Desulfovibrionaceae bacterium
CCAACTATGATCTTTTTCAATTGGCCATGGAAACCAGTGCCATGCGCCTTTTCCCCAATTTTAGCTTTTTGGACGCTCCCTTTAATCTGCAATTTTACAAAGCCGGCGATTATAACAGCGAAGTAGGCTATATGGGGTGCCGTACACGTGTGCTTGGCAATGTTTATGACAAAGAAAGGCAAGTGACTTGCGGACGAGGAAATTTAAGTTTTACCTCCATAAATTTGCCGCGCCTTGCCATGCGAGCCCAAGGCAATGTGGGTACTTTTTTCACTCTTCTTGATGAATGCATGGATCTTGTCTACAGGCAACTTCTGCATCGCTTAAAAATACAGGGCGCAAAAAAAGTTCGCAACTATCCCTTCCTCATGGGACAAGGTATTTGGCTTGATTCCGAAAAACTTGATTGGGATGATACCCTCGAAGAAATATTAAAGCACGGCACTTTGACCCTTGGTTTTATCGGACTTGCCGAAGCACTCATTGTGCTTACCGGTAAGCATCACGGCGAAAGCGAAACTTCCCAAGAGCTTGGTATTCGTATTATTTCCTTTATGCGTCAACATATTGATACCAAGGCCGCCGAAAGCTCATTGAATTTTACCCTCATTGCCACACCGGCAGAAGGTTTAAGCGGGCGTTTTATTGCCCTTGATAAAATGAAATTTGGTATAATTCCAAAGGTAACGGACAGAGATTATTATACCAATTCCTTCCACATCCCTGTATATTTTGAAATACCGGCTTTTAAGAAAATTCAATTGGAAGCACCCTATCATGCCTTCACCAATGCCGGACATATTACTTATGTGGAGCTTGACGGTGATACCAGCAAAAATATGGAAGCTTTTGAATCCATCATTCGCTACATGCATTCCCAAGGCGTGGGCTACGGTTCCATCAATCATCCCTTGGATCGTGACCCCGTCTGTGGCTATGTGGGAGTAATCAATGATACGTGCCCACGTTGCGGCCGGCGTGAAAATGAAGCCGTGGACAAAGCGAAAATTGATGCCATAAGGCGCAAACATTCACTGAAGCCATATACAGGCGAAAGCACACAAGAAACTTTTCGAGAGTGTTAAAAAATATGAATAAAACTTAGTTTTTTCTGGGGAGGGATCTTTTTGAAAAAAGGTCTCCTCCCCCACAAAAAACAACTATAATACTCTCAAAAAACATCATAAAACCAATCGGAGGTTATTCTTATGATTTATTGTAAAACTGACACGGAAACTACCACTACCTACGTTACTGTGGGGCATAATGTTGCCTTTGAACGCACAAGACGCATCACAGGTTATTTGGTAGGAACCCTCGATCGTTTTAATAATGCTAAAAAATCCGAGGAAAGAGACAGAGTTAAGCATGGCTAATATTTGCGCTTCTTCTGTGCCTTCTTGCGACAAAATTCGCTTACATGGTGTAGCTCCGGAGTCCATCGTGGACGGTCCGGGGCTACGCTATGCCATTTTTACCCAAGGCTGTGTGCATGATTGCCCGGGCTGTCATAACCCCACAAGCCATGATCCCTTGGGCGGCTATGAAGAAAATATTGAACGCAT
>CAYJHV010000374.1:1575-2002 GCA_964369825.1 uncultured Desulfovibrionaceae bacterium
ATTTTCCAAGAAATTCTCATCAATCCACTGCTTGCCGGAGTAACTTTTTCCGGCGGCGAACCTTTTTTGCAAGCGCCTGCCCTATGCGCATTGGGGCATCGCTTGCAACAAAAAAATATTCCTATCCTTATTTTCACCGGCTACACCATTGAAACGCTCATGCTGATGGCAAAAATAAATCGTGCCGTGGCAGAATTACTTTTTTTAAGTACCATGCTCATTGATGGACCGTACAAACAAGATTTACGTGACGAAAACCTGCGCTTTTGCGGTTCGTCCAATCAGCGTTTTTGGCGTAAAGATGTCGACGGCTGGTGTCTTGAACAAAAATTTGTGCAACAACGTCCGAGAATGTAAAGAAAACATGTTCTTCAAAATAAATTGAGAGTTTTCATCTAAAGATAGATAAGGCAACTTCCTGATACTG
>CAYJHV010000375.1:0-2000 GCA_964369825.1 uncultured Desulfovibrionaceae bacterium
ACGGTAATCAGCGGTATTGATGGTGATGATGTGTATTTTATGGTCAAACGTGGCGGAGGTTATTTCCTTGAAAAACTAGCCAAACGCTGGATGGAAACAGATGGCATACATGAAGCTTTCTTCGTGGATGGCGGTACGACTTTTCGTTTTGAAACAGCGCAAATGGCAATTACCGGGCTTGAACATTTTGAAGAAAAAGAAGTGGCAGTGCTTGCGGACGGTTCGCCTGTGGAGGGGCTAAAAGTAAGCAACGGTACAATTATCCTCCCCTATGCGGCAAAAATTGTACATGTGGGTTTGCCTTTTGCTTCTACTTTGTGCCCGCTTCCCTCAGAAGGTGACGGGCAATTTGGCTCTACCCTTGGTCAAATGCGTGGTATTGGCAAATGCATTATCAGGCTGCAATCCTCCGTGGGTGGAAAATATGGTGCCGAACGAGACAGTTTATATGATTTCCCTTTTGTGCCGGAAAAGTGGGGAGAAGCGGTGGTTCCCTTTAGCGGCGACATTGAATTTATTCCCGGGGGTGGGCAAAGCAGCGATGCCACGGTGTGGATAATGCAGCAAAGGGCATTGCCATTTACGGTGGAGGCGTTGGTGCTGGATTTGGATATTTAGGGATAATACGTTGAAAAAGCGTCATCTACGGCGTCAGGCTTGTTTTTTGCTCCGGTCGAGTACCAGAAGAGTACACTTCCTTCGCAAAAAACTGTGCCTTCCTTGTATCTAACACTTTTTGAACGTATTATCAAAATAAGACCTTTGCGCAAGATCTTAAATAGAATAGGGGAAACATATGCTGACATTTCAAGAAGAAAAAATATCTACAATTCTCAGCGAAATTAAGCCTTTGCTTATCCTGCATTGTCTTGAAGCGGTTCCGAGTACCATTAACGTCGACACTGTCAATTTTGACATATACGGTGTTTTGGAAGAGGCAAAGGCTTTGCACATAATTACGGCACGAGATGCGCAGGGGGCATTATGCGGTTATGCCATTTATTTATTGGCTCCGGATATGCACAATCAAAATTTTTTAACGGCAACATCGGACGCATTTTATTTATTGCCAAAATGCAGGGGTTGGGAAGGGGTCAAACTTATGCAATGTGCGGAAAAGACGCTCATGCAACGTGGAGTTAAAAGTATTGTGAATACAGTACCCACACAAATTTGCATGGACGGTTTCATGCAAAGATTGGGTTATGATGCGGTGAGTATTCAGTATATTAAAAAAATGGAGGTATAATATGGCACCTGTAGCAGCGGCATTACCTATTATTTCGGCAGTGGCAGGTATTGGCGGTACGGCTCTTAGCGTGTACGGAGCATTGCAACAAGCAGACGCACAAAGAGCACAAGCAGAATATAGTGAAGATATGGCCAAATATAATGCCAAGGTGGCAGAAGGCAATGCGCAAATGGCAGAGGATGAAGGCAAAGAAATCAAGCGACAAGCTTATGAAGACAGCCTCAAAAAACGCCAAGAAGCGGCGCAAATTGTAGGTACGCAAAGGGCGCGGCAATCGGCCGCCGGTGCACAGGTGGATGTTGGATCAGCCCTTGATTTGAACCTTGATACCGTGGAAAAAGGCGAACTTGATGCCTTTGCCATTAAGGAGCAGGGGGCGTGGGCAGATTATAATAAGCGGGTTGAGGCACAAAATCACCGAAATCAAGGGGAGATACAAATGGCAAAAAGCAAGATCGCAAGCAATGAAGCAAAACGAGTGTCGCCATTTTTGACAACAGCCCCCACTTTACTTTCGGGCATAAAAACAGCGAGTTCGTCTTTTGGCAGACTTCTGTAGAAAAAATTAACTTTAGGAATTTCATTTCCTTTTAAAAACTGAGTGCCTACTTTTAAAAGTAGGCACTCAGAGCTCATCGATGGAAAAAATTCATATGATATTGCTATTAAGCATTGCGCACCACATGGCTAGTGCCTTGCTTCGTCTAAAAGTATTGATTTAAATATATGAGTGCTTACAAAACCTCCC
>CAYJHV010000376.1:0-1997 GCA_964369825.1 uncultured Desulfovibrionaceae bacterium
GACAAAAAATTTTTTTATTTTTCATAAGTTGTAAAAAACGATCGTAATAACCGCCACCAAATCCCAGCCTATAGCCGGATTTATCAAAAGCAACTCCCGGCATAATCAATAAATTAAGATGAAATAAATCAATATGTTCAACAATTAAATTTTGTCTTGGCTCATAAATACCGTAAGCCCCTTCTTTTAAATCATTAATATCGGCACAAGCTATAAAATTCATTTGCCCATTTTTGTCGGGATGACAGCGTGGAAAGTAAACTTTTTTGCCATTGGCATAGGCATTTTTGTATAAGAGTTCCGTGCCCATTTCACCCCCTATGGGCATATACAGTCCCACTTTTTGGGCTTTTTTCCATAATTCTTGCGCTAAAATATGCTGTGCGGCTTGATTGCTGTGTTCTTGATATGTTTGAAGTTCATTGTTAAACTGAGATTTTCTGCGCTGAATTAGGTCTTTACGCAAAGCTACTTTAGAATTTTCTGCATTCATGGCTTTCCTCTTTTCATTTTAAGTAAGTTCAGGTACTATCTTCAATATTAATCACATGGATTTTGATGCTATTTTTTTACTGCGAACTCTTAATTTTTAATCATAACAAGGACAGTGAACTATGCCAAGCGAAAATTATTTATCAAAAACAGAAGGTTCAGATAAAAATAAAGACAAGGAAAAAGATGATTTTTTGTGGATTGCTCTTGGTGATATTCATGATGATATCAGCAGATTTGATGAAATTACAGAGCTTGCCTTTGCCGATGGAGTTATTGTTACCGGTGATATGACCTTTGATGGAGGGGCTAAGCAAGCAGAGCGTGTGCTTTTTGCCCTTGAGCAAAAAAATCCACATGTTTTGGCGCAAATCGGCAATATGGATAGGGCAGAGGTAACCACTTGGTTGCAAGAAAAAAAATGTAATTTGCATACAGAAGTTCACAAACTTTTACCCGATTTGTGCGTTTTTGGAGTGGGTGCTTCTACCTTTACACCTTTTGGAACCCCCAGTGAATATCCTGAAACAAATTTTGCCCAATGGCTTGACGAAACATGGCAAAAAGCTCGTAAGTATCCAAAACAAATTCTTATTTCGCACAATCCACCTAAGGATACCCTTTGTGATGTCATTGATGGCGGCGTGCATGTGGGCTCCAGTGCCGTTAGGGAATTTATTGAGGAAGAGCAACCGGATGTTTGTATTTGTGGGCATATTCATGAAGCCTGCAATGTGGATAGCATCGGACGTACCATCGTCATTAATCCCGGAAACTTTTCTGCCGGTGGATATGTGCTTATCCGCAGTAATCAAGGAAAACTTTCTGTGGAGTTAAAGAAACTGCCTGCGGCACTCTAATAATTTGTTACAGAACTACCTCTATTAGAATAATATTTATGGATACAGCTTTTTTGTGGCTTGATGCCATACTTATAGCGCCTTTTCGCATCATGGAGCATACACATATTTCCATGTGGTTGGGTTGTTTTTGTCTTGCGCTTTATTGTTTGCTGTTGGGAAAGGTTTTACATAACTTTTTTTTAGGATTACATGCCAAATATTATAAAGGCTTGCAAGGTGAGATGCAAGACTACCATGAGCTGAGCATGAAGGCTTTGCACAGTGGCAATAAAGAGGCTTATCTTGCAGCCAATAAAATGGCGCATGAATATTTTGGGAAACATTTTTTCGCCAGAGCAAGTGTGGGTATGGCGGTACTTTTGCCCATACCTTTTGCCTTGGCATGGTTATCGTTACGCTTTGAAGGCATTGTTTTATATACTGTTCCATTCACAAAAATAAGCATGGGCTATGTCTTTGTTTTTTTAACTGCGTACATTTTATTACGCATATTTTGGGGGAAAAGTATGAGATTTTACAGAAAAGCTTTATTGTTTATCTTACTGTGTGTTTTTTTGGTGGCGTGTGAAGGCTTGAAAAAAGTAGATCGTGCGTATTTTGAAGAACTTGAAAGAGAAGAAGAGCAAGAACCGAAATTTAATA
>CAYJHV010000377.1:0-1994 GCA_964369825.1 uncultured Desulfovibrionaceae bacterium
CGTACCCATTTGCAATGAGCGAGTTTTTTTTCTTGTTTGCATATTTCTCCATAATCATAAAACAAGGCTTTATACCTCACTTTGTTCAAATAGCCAAGTAATCTTCTTGGCCTTAGCCTAGTGCCTTGCTTTATTCAAATATTAAGAAAACACTGATTAATTCAGTTTTAAATTTATAAAGAAACCACCCCGTCAGCTCCGCTGCCACCCCTCCACGGGAGGGGAATTTTAAATAGCTGTTTTATTACGAAATTTTATTGTCTAATCCTCATAATATGAATTTAACTAGCTGTTTTACTATGAAAATCTATCGTCTAAATTCCCCTCCCCCAGAAAATATTACAATTTACAATAGTCTGACTGTCTTAATTATATTAAAGTTTTAATTGGGATTATTTTTAGCCGCAAGTTCTGCAGTTATGGTATTAATGGTATTTTGTAAACTTGTATAGCATTTTTTGCGCATTTCATGTATAAGTATCAATATCCCTTTGGTATTTACCACAATTGTCGCTCCCTTTGGATTAGGGTCCACAAATTCGGCTTGAGCATTGTCGGCATCGGCATAAATTATGGCAGTTGCTGTACCCACATTTTGCATACTTAATTGATAAAGCAGCTCTCCCCACGTAAAGCCCTCATGTAAAATGGAAAATCGTTCTATGCTGTCGCCACCTCGAGAGTAAATTTCTTCCAGCATTTGTGCAGATCCTGGGGCAATGGTACAAGTGATGAGCATCTCGGGCATGGAACGATTGGGGCGCAAAATAACATTAACCCCAAGTTTTACAAGACGTTCTCTATTACTGTTATTGACAAGTTCCGCTGTAATACCCTTAGTATAAGATGTTTCGTGAGCAATGCGATAGACAAAGTCAAAAACCTCTGAGTCTGTGCTCGCAGCCTGTTCATCGGCAAGTACGTACACTTGTTCTGCATGGTCAATACGAATTTTCTCAAAAAACCCCTCTTCATTAAGGTTTGCATTGACAAAACGTACACCCTTAAACGCATCGCCATTTCCGGAAAAAAACTGTATGATACTGTCATTGGCATCTTGATTGTCATTCACAAGTAAAATATCATTTTTTTTGAATTTTAAAGAAAGCCTATTTTCATGAACAAAGCGTTTCAACCATAAATAGTTATTTTTTTCAATGGTTTTTGCATTGCAATATACAATAACATGGTCATAGAGCATGGGAAACCACCTTCCAATGATTTTTAAGTCTTGATATGTTTTGAAAAGAAAACCTGTTACGCCGGCTGTATAAAAAAATCGAAAAGGTAAATAGAGAATCATAAGTAAAATAACATACCATTGGCTAATGGTATGAATGGGAAAATGATCGCCATAACCTACGGTAGTAGCAGAAATAACTGTAAAGTACATGGACTTTGAATAAGAAATGCCGGCATCGGCAGGGCTTAAGCTATTATGCAAGAGTACGTACCCATAAGAAATAACACAAAATTCAATGATAAAAAGAATTATGTTTATAATGGGTTTACGAAACATGCTCTTTGAAAAAGCATAGTGGAGAAAACCACATTTTTTTAAGAGTTTTAATCTGAATACGGTACTGAGCATAGGCTACTTCCTTGTATTATTTTCTAGGGCATTTTGCGCCTATTCCACCGACTTTTTTAGCAAATCTATAAGCATCTGTCATGTTGTTATAAGTTACCATGGCGTATACATTGCTTCCTCGTGCTTCCATCATTTTCTTTAAATTGCGATTATCCACTTCTATTTTTCCGTTGGCACAATAGACGGAATATTCCACAGCTTCTGCTTGATTGGAGAAAATAAAAGATAATGCCACAAAGGTTAGGGCTAAAAATATTTTTTTCATAAATTCGTCTCCTAAAGGTTTTATAGTGTAAATATAATTTGGAAACAATCATCAGATAAATATTTTAAGACTTTACAAGGTACTTAGAGCTTATCCGTAAATAAATGTAGCGTGAGGCGAGTACAAGGAAAAGTGCAT
>CAYJHV010000378.1:0-1991 GCA_964369825.1 uncultured Desulfovibrionaceae bacterium
TATATCATAAACACTTAAAATGAGGAGCGAGTCATGAAAACAGCTTATTACATAGGCATGGACATTGCCAAGACAAATTTTCAGGTGTATGGAGCAACTAAAGAAGGAAAAAAATCGACCTGACGCCGCAATGGTCACTTACATAAAAAAATAATGCCCTGTAAAAGCTTTACCATTTGACAACTTTGTCTTAGTATACTTTCCACTGTTATACATTGGATAAAATTATGAAAGACACAAAATTACTTAATCTCATCACTCGAGCCCGTAGCAACGTTTACCAAATCAGTTCCCCAACGCCTGTGGAGCATTATCCCCAAGAGGGCGGCGGTGTGCTTTTGCTCAAACGTGAAGACCTTTCGCCTGTACATTCCTATAAGTGGCGTGGAGCCTATAATTTTATGGCATCACAAGCACCTGCAACCTTGAGCAAAGGTGTAGTTACTGCTTCAGCCGGCATTCATGCCCAAGGAGATGCACTTTCGGCCGCACGTCTTGGTATAAAAGCACGTATTACCATGCCAACAACGGTGGCACGTATGAAAGCCCATGAAGTACAAAGACTTGGTGGGGATGCCGTTGATATTGTCATTACCGGCGATACCTTTGATGATGCGCGCAGAGCAGCAGGTACCGCTGCTTTGGAACTTGGTATGCTTTATGTACCTCCTTATGATCACCCCTTGGTTATGGCAGGGCAAGGTACTATTGGCGATGAACTACTGATGGGTTCCATTTGGCCGGATGTGGTTTTTTTGCAAATAGGCGGCGGTGGTTTTGCCGCCGGAGTAGCTGCTTTTTTGAAGGCAAATGCGCCGCATATTACCATTATCGGCGTTGAAGGTGAGGGGCAAGCAAGTATGCAAGCCTCTGTTACTGCAGGACATTTGGTTACTTTACCACAAATCGACGTTTTTTGTGATGGTACGGCGGTAAAACGAGTGGGAAGTTATACTTTTGAAATTTGTCGTAAGTATATTGATTCATTTGTCACTGTTTCCAATGATGATGTGTGCGCCGGCATACAAAAAATTTGGGAAATGGCACGCACCATTGCCGAGCCTTCCGGTGCCCTTGGTGTGGCTGCCTATCTTAAAATGCAAGATGCTTTGCGTGGAAAAAATGTGGCCTGTATAGTATCCGGTGCCAATATGGACTTTACTCGCCTTTCATGGATTGCAGGTCGTGCCAGCATTGGAGCTACGCTTAAACGCTGTTATGAAATTACCATACCGGAAAGAGCCGGTGCCATGTTGCAAATTTTAAATGATGTGCAAAAGTTACAGCTTAATATTGAAGATTTTCTTTACGGTAAGCATCATCAAAGCAATGCTCAACCTATTTTTGGCTTCAAAGGTACTCCTCAAAAGTTGGATGATTTGGAAGCCTTGCTTAAGGAAAAAGGATATTATTTTAACAATGTGACCAATCGAGAAGACGTTGCCTTTCGCATTATCAATTACGATGCGCATTTATGGCAAAATCCGCTCATGGCTCGTATTGAATTTCCGGAAAGACCGGGTGCGCTTTTGGAATTCATGGAAGATGTTTCACGCTTAAGCAATATTTGTTATTTTAATTATGGCAATAGCGGTGAAATGGTAGGACGTGCGCTCATGGGCTTTGAGTTTGAAAGTCAGGAAAAACGTGAAGCATTTCTTGCGCATATGCGTATAGAGGGTCCACCTTTGCAAGAGGTAGCCATGGCAAGTTTTGTAAAAAAATAAAGAAAGCATTGATTTGAAAAAGACACTTATGGATGAGAATGAAAAAATCAATATGAAATAAGTGTCTTACATATAAAAAAGATTTTAATAAAATGAAAAATATTGTCTTTGTGGTTGTTCTTTATGTAACATATGAAAATATATGAACAATACAAAGAAATATTTTTTTAAAAAAAACGTTGACAAAATCAAGCTCATTCCGTAAAACATTCTTCGTTGAGCGGGAGTAACTCAGTGGTAGAGTGCAACCTTGCCAAGGTTGAA
>CAYJHV010000379.1:0-1982 GCA_964369825.1 uncultured Desulfovibrionaceae bacterium
ACAAAGAACAGATACAGCATATAGGTATATTACCTAAAACTCTTCGTGTTCTGTCTACCATTTCTTTCTAAAATACCTTGCTTACTGTATGGGGGTCAAGCTTTAAAATGCTGTAAGCACACCAAAACCACGTGATTGTTACTTGAGATGTTTCTTGGGGAAAAACTAAAATCTGCACTAAAAAAAACCTTACGCAATCACTTACGTAAGGTTTTGAAAATATATTAATCAAAAAATATTATCCGCCGGTACCGGGATTGGTTAAATTAGGCAACCAAAGTACGAGTTCAGGGAAAATCACAAGTAAAACAATCACAAGTATGTTTACAAACATCATGGGCAGAGCTTTAAGAGCTACCTCTTCAAGGCTTACCTTGGAGATACCGGAAGCGATGAAGATATTTTCTCCCAGCGGAGGACTGGAAAAGCCTACGCCGCAACAGCACACAAGAATAACGCCAAAATGAATGGGATCAACACCATAGCTTACCATAACAGGTAAAAGTACCGGTGTGACGAGCAAAATAAGAGCCAAGGTTTCCATGAACATACCCAAAAAGAGTAGTAAGGTTACCACAAATGCCCAAACTACGGCAACATTGCTGGTCAGTTCAAGAATCCAATTGGCAATTTGTGTGGGAATGTGGTATTCGGTCAGTACACGTCCGAAGGCATAAGCTGTAAAGACAAGCACAAGCACACGTCCCGTAAGCCATGATGTTGTTTTTAAACAATTCATAAAACTGTGTAAATCTAATTCTCTGTGGATGGCAATACCTACAAAGACCGTATAAACAATGGCAACAACGGCGGCTTCCGTGGGAGTAAACCAGCCGGCATAAATGCCGCCCAAGATGATAACGGGTGCAAGCATGGACCAAAAACCATCTTTAAGCGATTTACCAAGACCACGTACAGACCATTGTACGCCGCCTGTGGTCACAAGGTTGCGACATAAATACATGTGCAAAAAGCTTAGGCCAAGGGCAATGAGTATGCCGGGAATGATACCGCCCATAAACATTTTGGTAATGGATTGTTGCCCGGAAACACCATAAATAACCATGGGAATGCTTGGAGGAATAACAATACCTACACCGCCGGCGGTGGCAGTGGTTGCTGCCGCATAGCCGCCATCGTAGCCTCTTCTGGTCATGGCAGGAATCATGAGCATACCGACGGCTGCAGTGGTTGCAGGGCCCGACCCTGAAATGGCGCCAAAGAAAACGCAAGAAAGCGCAGTGGATACGGCAAGTCCGCCGGGAATGGGACCTACTATATTTTCGGCAATATGCACCAATCGCCTACTCATACCGGCGCTTTCCATAAGTGCCCCCGCAAGCACAAAGCAAGGCAAAGCCATGAGCGGAAATGAGGTCATGGAGGAAAAAGCCATTTGAATCATTTTGCTAAGGTCAGAACCGCCCACCACAAAGCAGAGCATGGCAGAAATACCGAGAGCCACCATGATGGGAGTGCCTATGAGCAAGAGTATGGAAAAAGAAATAAACAAAATTTCGGCCATGAAGCCGGTACCAATATCTGCTATCATACTTCTTCTCCTTTATCTGCCAAAATATGTCGGCTTTCCTCAATGGCTGCTTGATCCGGGTCTTCAATTTCTTGATGTAAAATATATTTAATGACATTAACTTGAATAATGCGAATTGCCATGAGAGTGAAACAAATGGGAAAAACCAAGTATACAAGGGAAAGATCCCAATCAAGTGCGGTGGAATGTACAGGAAAGCGCCACATTTGTTTTACAGACAAATAACCATACCATGCCATGGTAAGGCTAAAGCATACCCAAAAAATATCGCCAATGAAAATACAGACATTGGCGACTATGGGGGGAAATTTATTAAATTGCATGGTAACTCGGTTTAAGGCGGCAAGCCTTGTAGCATAACTTGCGCCAAACAGAATGAACCAAATAAAGGCAAAACGTGCGATTTCTTCTGTCCAATATAAAGAACTGT
>CAYJHV010000380.1:0-1972 GCA_964369825.1 uncultured Desulfovibrionaceae bacterium
TTGATTTGAATTTGAGACTTGGCGAAGGAACAGGAGCGGTGCTCATGTTCCCATTAATTGATTCGGCAGTACGGATTTTACAAGAAGTGATTACTTTTGAACAACTTCTTGCCATAAGTTAAAGCATACACAAAAATAGTGATATTTCTTGTGGGGGAGGGGAAAACTTGCTAGTAGCTTGCTTTATTCAAAAATTGCAAATTACAATGGTCTGGCTGTCTTAATATAATTAAGACAGCCAGACAGAACGTCGCACTCGAATACGTAGTATTTTGGAATCCGAATTAGACAGCCGCATCCAACAACAAATTGTCTCGATGAATGACCTCCGGATAGTGGGCATTACCCAAAATAGCTGCTACTTCATGCCTTTTTAAGCCCATGATACGTTTAATGTCGGCAGAAGAATAATTGGAAAGACCTACCCCCACATGCTGACGGTTCACAGCGTGTTGTTCTGTATCTTGCCCAAGAATGCGTACCAGCGCCCCTTGTTGGAAATTACCTTCAACATTGCAAATGCCACCCGGTAGAAGACTGCTCCCTTTTTCCTCAAGAGCTTTGACCGCACCGGCATCAATATGAATTGTTCCGGAAGGTTCCGATTGATAGGCAAGCCAAAATTTACGTCTTGAAATACTTTGATTTTTTGCGCATATCCACGTTCCAAGATGAGTGTCTTGTTCCTGTTCGGCATTAAATACGTTCAGTAAAATATTTTTTGAGCGTCCCGGTAATATCAATGTGGGCACACCAAGTTGTGCAACACGCCTTGCGGCTAAAAGTTTTGAATGCATTCCACCGGTACCCACACTGCTTTTACCGCCACACAGATTTTGTATATCAAGTTCATGTATGTTTTCAATGCAAGGCAAAACAGGAGCAGACGCATCTTTTAAGGGATTTTTACTCAAAACTCCCGGGGCAGAAGTTAAATTTATGCAAAGGTCTGCTCCCACCACATTAACAAGTAAGCTGGACAAACAATCATTGTCACCAAATTTTAATTCCTGCACAGAAATGGTGTCATTTTCATTAACTACCGGTATGATATCCCAATCAAGAAGCTTGGCAAAGGTATTGCGCGCATTTAAAAAACGCTGACGTGAGCGTAAATCATCACGAGTAAGCAGCACTTGGGCAGTACCAAGTCCGTGACTTGCAAAAGCTGTATCATAATGTTGCATAAGGCGACTTTGTCCAACAGCAGCGGCAGCTTGTTTGGCTGCAAGGCATTGTGCAACATCTGATGAAGGCTTTTGCATAAAATTTTTCAAAGCAGCTTTACCGGCTGCCACGGCACCGGAAGAAACTAAGATTATTTTACGCTTTGCCTTGCTTGCTGTGGGCAGTTTCTGTAAGAATGCCAACTGGCTGACCATGCTTTCCAAAAGTTCTTCGTCTAAACCTTCGGCATGGGTCAGTACGGCAGAACCTACTTTTACCACAATACAGCGAGCCTCTTGTAAACTATGGTAGATATTTTTGTGCCACGAATGTTGCTTTTGCATGTTTCACTCTTAAAAATTTAATATTGTGGCTATTGCCTTAACTCAGTTTTTTTTGCAGGGGAGGGGAAAACTTTTGCTTGCGCCAAAAAGTTTTCCCCTCCCCTTTCAAAACGCGCCCATTGCTTATCTCTATGGGGTGAGCTGGTAAAAAAAGTTAACTTACTTTTTTTGCTGAGTTAGGGCAAAAGCCACGTTTAATATTTATGAAGAAGCCATAAAAATGAATGATACTTATATACATTACCTTCTTGTTTATGGCAGTTGTTTCTAGTATTGTCATTTTACAGGCAAATTTTACCATTGTAAAGGGGCAGGTCATTCCAAATATGTTAATAGTTTCTATTACTGAAAATGAGTTACGCTATATTTATCTTTATTACTTTATGTGCGCTTTTGACATCTTCATCTTTTTTCCGCTCGCTTCGTTAAAAAACATTTTGCAAACTCAATTACTTAGTCGA
>CAYJHV010000381.1:0-1944 GCA_964369825.1 uncultured Desulfovibrionaceae bacterium
TGTAGAGCACGAACATCCTACTATTATCAGTATGGGGCGTTTGTCACTGGAAAAACAAAATCATTTACTTATTGATGCTTTTGCTTTGCTACATAAAGAATTTCCCCATTGGCATATACACATTTGGGGTATTGGAGCAGAATGCGAACGTTTGAGCGCACAAATAAAAAAACGAAACTTAGAAAATAATATTTTTCTTAAAGGACTTACTACAGAACCCGAGCAATGTTTTGCTCGTGCTGATGTTGCTTGTTTGCCTTCTCGTTACGAGGGGTTTCCGGGAGCAGTAGCACAAGCTATGACTTTTGGTTTACCGGTTGTAGGCTTTACTGGATGTCCGGGTACCAATGAAATGGTACAGCATGGGGTCACAGGTTTTTTAGCTGAAAATATGGATTCAGCTTGCCTTGCACAAAGTTTACGTTTGCTCATGCAAGATGTGAAATTACGCAATGAGATGGGTGAGGCAGGTAAAATAGTGGCTCAAGATTACACGCCACAAAAGGTTTTTGACCTTTGGGAAGAACTTTTGTTTGATATAAGTAGCAAAAAAAATGCGACTTCTTTACAAAAGAAAAGCACACAAGAAATATTACATTCTGTTCTTTCTCAAGGTGTTGCTAAACGCATGAATGTTTTGGTAAGCAAAAATGATTTAGCTCGTGCCTTTATTTTTCAATTTCCATGGTTAAAGCGAAAGTTACACCCTTTGTATATATGGTTTAAGTGTAAGTTTTTACAATGACCTATAAATCTGCTCAGTGTCTTCTGCCATTTTCTGCACGCTAAAATTATCACAGGCAAAGTCATAAGCATTTTTACGCATTTCTTGCCATTGCTCTTCATTTTTTAGTAGAGTTTCAATGCAGTCAGCAGCTTTTTCTGCGTTATCAAGTGGGTACAAAAATCCTGTTTTGCCATCGATGACGGCATCTCTATTTCCCACCACATCAGAGGCAATGACCGGAAGACCGTGGGCAGCGGCTTCAAGTACGGCAAGTGGCATTCCCTCCCAACGTGAAGTGGAAATAAGGCAAGCAGCATCTTTATAGTATGGTGAAACAGATTTTTGCTGTCCTTCAAATTGAAAATAAGCATTTAACTTCGCAGCTTCAATTTTATTTTTAAGTAATGGAAGTTCTTCACCATCTCCCACAAGAATGAATAAGCATTGCTCTAATATTTTTTTTTCTCGTAATGCTAGGGCAATTTCAGTGAGAAAAAGTGAATTTTTCTGTTTAGTATCAAATCTACTCACATGTAAAAGTGTCAAAGGCTTTGGCATGTTGCGTAGTTCAAGTTTTTCGGGGATAAGTACGCCATTATAAATGGTGGTCAAGCCTTGTGGGCAAAGTTTCAAGTCTTTTGCCTTGGTATATTCTCCGTCAGAAACACTTATACAAGCTTTACTAATGCCACATAATGTGCGCTCTAAAGCGACATATAGCCAACATGCAAATGTATTTTGTGGCAAATGGATACCGTGAAAAGTATGTACGCTTTTCACAGAGGTTAATAGTGTTGCAAAGCGCGCGTAAATACCGGCACCCTTACCGTGAGAATGTATAATATCAATCTTATTTTTCTTAATAAAATTAATGAGAGAGAAAAATGCCCCAAGAGTGAATTTGCGTTGTGGAATGGCTAAAAATCTATCTGCACCAACGCACTCCACAAATCGTGAACCATAAGGGTCTACGTCAGGTGCTGCAACGTAATTTACTATATTGTCGGGTAAATGACGAAGCAATTGCCATACATGCTCAGGACCTCCGCCAATCATGGAAGAAGCTGTTATATGTAGTATTCGTAAAGGTTGCTGTAACATAGATTAATATGGTGTCTTATAATTTTAGCCTTCTTGCTCATCAAGAATATTTTTGCTACTGTTTGCTTCTGGGCAGAAATGGGCAAAATCCTCCCTTCAAAAGGAGGTGTGTTGCT
>CAYJHV010000382.1:0-1941 GCA_964369825.1 uncultured Desulfovibrionaceae bacterium
AACGCGTGAAGAATACTTTTTAGCTTAAAAGTGAAAAATAGAAATCGGAATTTTTAGAAACCGGAAAACACAAGCTCTAAACCTTCATATCAATAACAGTCCCTAGCATATCATCAACTGTTTGCACAACCACGGTATTAGCCTCAAAAGAGCGTTGGTAAACAATGCTGTTTACCATTTCACGGGCATAATCGGTGCTTGAAGGAATAACTTCCGTATATGCTTGCACTTGTGAATTGTCGCCTTCTACAAATTCTGTGCGTAAATGATTTTCACGCTCAATGTCGGTAACATCATAAGCAACACTGTGCATTCCTTGGGAAAATGCATTTAAAGCCGAAGAAGCCGAAGATAAAGCGGTAATGCTCATGGTAATACTCCTCAAATCCGTATGAATAAATAAACATTTTTTCGTAGAGTGGCATAAGTGGCGATGAATGGCAAGTTGAATGCTATGGGATTTTTGTGATAAAGTCCTTGACAAATGGCTTTATCTGAACGAAAGCATGAAAAGAATTTTGACGTGTCACAGAGGTTTTCATGTTTGATCCAATTTCATTTTTTACCTACATTGTTGTAACTTCGGCCACTCCGGGACCAAATAATATTATGTCCATGTCCCATGCCGGGCGGCTTGGTATGAAGGAAACTTTGCCTTTTAATTTTGGCATCTGGTTTGGAATGACCTTGGTTGTGCTCATTTGCACAGCCCTTGGAAGTTTTTTGCGGGAAGTATTGCCCATTATAGAAAAGCCAATGCTTTTTGTGGGTGCAGCCTATATGCTGTATCTGGCATGGATAATTTTTACCTCTTCCTCGGAACTCAAAGCAAAGCAAGGGCAAAGTTCTTTCTTTTCCGGTGCCTTATTGCAATTTGTTAATATAAAATTTTATATTTATTGCATTGTTTCCATGGAATCATATATTTTACCTCATTATCATGGGCAGCTTACAAAGCTTTTATTTTTCTGTCTGATATTGTCAACATGTGGTTTTTTATTCACTGTGGTCTGGGCGTTTTTTGGTTCTTCTTTGAAAATACTTTTTACAAAATATGCACGCATAACCAATACAGTTTTGGCTTTAAGTATGGTTTATTGCGCCGTAGCATTGTTTTTTTAATCTTATGTTTGATACACTTACACCTATAATTTTGACCCTCATTCCTGTTTTTGGAATTATGCTCATAGGTGCTTGGACGCAAAGCAAGGAACTTTTGCCTGCTAATACCGTGCTTTGCCTCAATCAATTTGTATACTGGTTCAGTTTGCCTATGTTGCTTTTTCATGCCATGGCCACCAGCAATGAGGCGCAAGTGGCGCTGCTTCCCGTGCTTGGCTGTGTGCTTGGGCTTTTACTGACGCAAGGCATTATAGCTTGCATTTTTCGATGTATGAAATTTTCATGGAAAGACAGTATTTCCGGCGGTCTTGTGGCTTGTTTTCCCAATGTGGCTTTTATGGGTTTGACCATTGTTTTTTTGCTGTACCCAAATAATAGCTTGGCAACTGCCGTTGCCGGGCTTACCGTGCTTGTACCCACGGTGTCCTTGGTGCTCAGCGATGTGGCTCTCTCTATGTTTAACAGTGAGGAAAAGTCTGCTTCAGCCTATGCCAAGAAATTTTGGACAAACATTATACATAATCCTTCGCTCATAGGTGCAAGTCTTGGTTTACTGGTGGGACTTGGCGGCGTCCCCTTTCCCGATTCGCTCATGAATATTGCCAAAATGCTGGGGGCAACCGCTGCGCCTTGCGCTCTTTTTTGTATGGGTATGTCTTTAAAAACCCAGTTAAACGATTGGGCACATGGGGTAAAAATCCATTGGAAAGCCCAAGCTCTTATGCTCAGCGGAAAACTTTTTATAACACCTTTTATTGTTTACTTGCTCAGTTCAAGTATGGGGGCACAAGGCGTTTCCCTAGCCACCATGACTATTTT
>CAYJHV010000383.1:0-1940 GCA_964369825.1 uncultured Desulfovibrionaceae bacterium
TAAATAAAGCATTTTTCGTTTTGAAAATGTTCTAAAAAATCAAAAAAAGACAAACCATTGATCAACCACCGCAAAAGCCGGCAATGCAAACAATACACTGTCGATTCTGTCTAAAAAACCGCCATGACCGGGGAGGAGGCAGCCTGAATCTTTTACATTAACCGCACGCTTTAAGGAAGATTCGAATAAATCACCCAGTTGCGTAAAAATATTAATGAATAAGCCAAGTAAGGCAAAATGCCACCATGGTGCTACCCCAAGCCATAAACCAAGTATTACGGAAGAGATCAAACAACCAACGACCGACCCCAAGGAGCCTTCAGCACTTTTTTTAGGACTTACCCTTGGCCAAAGTTTGTGTCTGCCATAACGTACCCCCACATAATAAGCACAAGTATCTGAAATGATAACGAGTAAAAGTACATAGAGAAGTTTTGTGGATGTCAAATACATGGTAGGTAATAAAAGCAAAGGGATATAGGCAAGTCCCACTAAAAAAATACTTTCGGGAGTGAAACTTTCTCGCTCATCTAAGATATCAATGCGAAAAAGAAAACCCAAAGCTGCAAGGATAAAACCCAGTCCCAAAAAGACAAGAGCATCTTGCGGTCTTTGCATGTGGGTTAAAAGCAGCATACCAAAACCAAGAGCAATGGCAAAAAATCTTGAGAGAATACGACCTTTTTTCCCCCAAAACAAAGAATAAAATTCCCATAAAGCCAGCGCACAAATGGTAAGTACCACAATAAGCAGAAAAATTCCTCGTAGGTAGAGGGCAGTACCTACAACAGCTGCCAAACTAAAGCCGGTAATGACTCTCATCACATCAAAGGGCGGATTCACGAAAGTTGCTCCTGAGTTTTTCCAAATCGTCTTTGGCGCAAGGCATAACTTTCAAGAGCACGTTTAAGCTCTTCTTCGTCAAAATCCGGCCAAAAAGTTTTTGAAAAATAAAATTCACTGTATGCACATTGAAAAAGTAAATAATTACTAATACGTATTTCGCCACTGGTTCTGATAACCAAATCGGGATCCGGCATATCCTTGGTGTAAAGATGATCCCTAAAAATTTCTTCGGTAATTTCTTCCGCCGGTACCTTAGCTTGCACAATACCACGCACAGCCCGTAAAATTTCTCGCCTACTGCCATAATTCAAGGCCAAATTTAAATATAATTTCGTTGGATTATCTTCAGTGCCGGCGGTGCGTTTGATGGCATGAGCAAGGGCGGTACGTGTTACAAGCGGCAATTCATCCATATCTCCAAGAACATTCAAGGCAACGGATTCTCGTACCATACGTGGAACCTCTTGTTTTAGAAATTCCACCAGCAAAGAAAAAAGTGTGCTCACTTCTTCTTGCGGGCGTTGCCAATTTTCATGAGAAAAAGTATATAAGGTCAAATATTTAATACCAAGCTTGCGGCACTCTGTGACAACTTTTTGTACAGCATGAGCCCCGGCCTTATGCCCGTCGGTACGTACAAGCCCACGCTCCTTAGCCCAGCGCCCATTACCATCCATAATAATGGCAATGTGTTGAGGTAAATTTTCAACCATGTTCATTTGCCTTGTATCTTCTTCCATAATAAAGTCTTGTAAAATTTGCATAAGGTTACAAAAATGCTTTTTACACTGATTAAATTAAGCGTTCTTTAATGATACAGTATTCAGGAAATACTGATTAATTATTTTTTGAAGGTGGAAGGGGAAATTTTACCAAAACGAGAAAAGCTACCCCTTTCCCTTCTCCCTAAAATACTTTCATTATTGCAATTTATTATAAACCAAAAATTGCAATCCTTCAAAACTTCTCTAGTGTCTGATTGCTTTTTGCGCCGCAAAATCCTGATGGTTTTTGTAGTGCCTATTTTTGCAAGTAGACACTAAGAGCTTGTCCGTAAATAAATGTAGCGTGAGGCGAGTACAAGGAAAAGTGCA
>CAYJHV010000384.1:0-1312 GCA_964369825.1 uncultured Desulfovibrionaceae bacterium
AGGGCTTAAATGTCATCGTTGGCGAGAATGGTACGGGTAAGAGCCATTTGTTGAAGCTTGGGTATACGATTTTGAAAAGTATGTATGAATTTAAATGGAAAAAGGATGAAAAACAAATCTATAGGATAAAATTTAGTGAAAAGATTACAGAAAAAGAAATTAACAAAGAAGTAAATCAAAAATTTGAAAGTGTGTTTTATACTAAACTAGAAAAAAATTATCAAAATACCTTTGGTAAATTGGTTAATCAGTTCTCAACCACCGGATATGGATTTTCTTTATCAGCAACCTTTTTAAATACCGGAACATTTTCAACATACCTCGATATTACTGTTCACGATGATGACGCTGATATTGATATAGGTGTTTTTGATTTTAATTTTGAAGAACTCGAAAACATTCCCATTTTTTTTCCTGCAAAAGAAATACTATCTATATATGAAGGATTTAGGTCGACTCTCAAAAAAAGAGAATTAGGATTTGACAAAACATATGAAGATTTTTCAGAAGCTCTTGATGTTGCTTTATTGAGAAATATTGAAAACGAAAAAATTCTAAAAAGTATAGAAGTGCTTGAAAATTCTATAAATAACTTTATTGTTGAATATGATAATAAAATCTTTTCTTTTAGAAAAAAAATAAATAAGCTCAATACACAATCAAATACTGTTATCCCCGCCTCACTTTTTGCCGAAGGTCACAACAAACTTGGCACACTTTCCTATCTCATGCGTAATGGCAGTATTCAAGAAGGTATGACCTTATTTTGGGACGAACCGGAAGCCAACATGAACCCTCGTCTTTTGAAATCATTAGCCAAAATACTTGTGGAAATGTCGTCCTACATGCAAATTGTTCTTTCAACCCACAGCCTTTTCTTCTTGCGTGAACTTGAAATCTTACAAGAACAGAAAAAGCTTACAAATGCCCGTTATTTTGGCTTGCATTTTAATGCAGAGGGAACAGGTGTTGAGGTGACACAAGGCGATACATCTAACGATATTGGAAATATTGTAGCGCTTGACGAGGATTTATCTCAAGCAGATAAATACCTTGAAGTGCTTAATGGAGCATAGTTATGCAAGAATTTCAAGAAGGGAATTTAAAATTTAGTTTTCCGGTTGACTGGAATACCATAGCTTATGAAAAATCTAATCATTACATCTCATCAATGATGCCCTTGCAAAATACAAAGGCTGTGGATTTTTTGTGTTGTAATCAAGAAAAACTTATCTTCGTGGAAGTAAAGCACTTTTTAGAAAAACCTGTAAATGACTTAACATATCTAATTGACGAAGTTTCTTGCCAGTTT
>CAYJHV010000384.1:1381-1938 GCA_964369825.1 uncultured Desulfovibrionaceae bacterium
ATCGATTAGATTTAGAGCATTTAAGAAAAAAATTTAGACAGTTAGGTTTCGCTGTACGTGTGTTAGATTCAAGCAAATTATCTAAGCATCCTTGGAAAGCTGAGAGAATGTAGTGTCAACGCTCCAAAGACCTTGCGTAGAGGTCTTCTTTTTTGAAAGTGCGCTTTCCGCTATTTTTTACGGAAAAAATTGCCGGAAAAGCACATGTACTGTTACTTTCCGGCAATCTTATAATATCTCTGACTTTTAAATCAGTCGTTATTTTAATGCTTTTGTATGCTACTCAGCATTTTCAGCTTTACCTTGCAAGAGATTTTCATGACCTTTGATGATTTCCGGCAAAACTTCAGGGCTTGCCAAGGTTGAAGTATCTCCCAGATCCTCATATGCATTGGAAGCAATCTTACGCAGCATACGCCTAATAATTTTGCCGGAGCAAGTTTTGGGCATGGATTGCACAAATTGGATAACATCCGGAGTTGCCAAGGGTCCAATGTCACGGCGAATGGTATCACGCAGATTTTTGCGCAAATCCTCAGACCATGCAATATCCTCGT
>CAYJHV010000385.1:0-1934 GCA_964369825.1 uncultured Desulfovibrionaceae bacterium
GCATTGACCGTGAGCATTCGTAAAAGTGCCTCCCATGGGAAATCAAATTTTTCACGTAAATAGAGGGCTTCATTCCAAACATTCAAATCTTTGTTGGAACTGAGTCCATCGGTACCAAGACATAGATATAGTGAGGCCTTGGCAAGTTTCCAAAAAGGTGCGGTTCCAACGCCAAGTAAAGCGTTGGAACGTGGACATAAGCACACGCTGACTTTTGCCTTGCTCAAAATATCTATTTCAGCATCTTCACACATGACGCAATGTACAGCCAAAGTGTCGGTATCCAGCAAGCCTAATTTTTGTGCATATTGTACCGGCGCAAAGCCCGGAGCTTTCCAGTTTTTTGGTAAAACCTTTTCGGTATACAAATCAACCAGTGCGCCTTTCCCCAAAGTCAAAGCATCAACTTCTTCGGCAAATTCTGCCAAGTGCAAGGAAAATGGTTTGTTTTGTTTTTTACACCAAGCCTTTACTCCTTGTAAAATATCCGGCGCAGTGGAGTAGAGCGCATGTGCGCAAGGAACAATTTCTTCTTTATGTTGTGTATAAAAATTTGGCTGTGCCTCCATAACCTTACGTACTCGTTCCGGAAAAATCAAATTTTCATCCCAATTTTCAAAGAAACCAAACCATTCGGCAAAGTAACAGGCTTGTAAAGCATGATCTTCTGCACTTTGTGCCACCATGCTTAAGCCGGTATTGGTATAGTCGGCAAAAAAAGATGTACCGGCGTTTTTCATGCTTTGCATGGCATTATTTATGGCAATGGCATCAAAAGGAAGTGATAAAAGCGGAATAAGACTTTGTAGCCAAGGCACAAAACCTTTTCCCCATAAGGTTTTGCCCAAAAGGTGGGAAAGCTGTACATGTGTATGCGCATTGAAGGCACAAGGAACCAAGACATTGTCGCCAAGATCTGTGAGTGTGGTCAATCCTGCCGGCAGTATTTTGGGAGAATATTTTCCAATAAAGGCAATGCGTCCATCTTTAACGAGTAAAAGACAGTCATCAATGCGTGTTAAAGGCGCAAAAAGTGCCTTTGCGCAAGCCGCTTTTTCTCCCAAAAGCGGTATGCAAGAACGCACGCGGTAACCTTGTATACAATTGTCCATATGTTCAATTTCATATAAAAAAACCTGCATGATGCAGGTCTTTTCATAAAACATCAAATGAAATCTAAATGCCGTACAGCCTTTCGGGACTGACCATGGAAATATTATTGGCAGTTAAGGCTTCCACAGCTTTTTCCACCCGATCAAAACGGAAAATCATTGTGGCATTTGCCGTATCTTTTTGGACAAAATTATACATATATTCCACATTAATATTATTTTTTGCCAAAATTTCCAAAATATTATGCAAGCCACCCGGTTTGTCTTCCACTTCCACGGCAACCACGGTGGTTCCTCCGGTGGTAAAACCTTTTTCTCTTAAGATTTTTTTTGCTTTTTCGTGATCGGTCACAATAATACGTAAAATTCCAAAATCAGACGTATCAGCCAAGGACAAAGCTCGTATACTGATATGGGCATCGCTCAAAGTCCGTGTCACTTCAGCCAAGCGTCCCGCCTTATTTTCCAAAAAAATCGAAATCTGTTCTGCTACCATGCTCTCCCCCAATGCTACACACTAAAAAATTAAATCTATTAAGAATGATTGTTTTTTTCTTCGGCAGCTTGTTTTTCTTTCTTCGGTGTAATATCCACTTCATCAGGTTCAATGGACGCACGTTTGAAGTTACGAATGGCTTTTCCAAGCCCATTGCCAATTTCAGGTAATTTATTCCAACCAAAAAACAAAGCAACAACCACAAGTATAAGCAAAATTTCTTGCATTCCCAAACCAAACATATTTCCTCCGCAAAGTAATGCCAAGCTACTTTTAAAGGTATACGCAAGCCTTGGGATAAGGTCAAGTATAAAGTCAAATGAGAT
>CAYJHV010000386.1:0-257 GCA_964369825.1 uncultured Desulfovibrionaceae bacterium
GCAAGCGTGGTAAACGCAGCACGCCTGAGCAATAACCTTGTTTATGTGTCAAATATTTTGCCACTTGCCACAATTCACCGGAATCCTCAAGCAAGCGCAAGAAAGGCAGAAGTTGCTGATAAATGACCCTTGCTTCGGCAAGTTTACCGGCTTTTGTCAATTCAAAAATTTGCACACTCATTTTTGGTGCAAAGTTGGCAGCAACACAAACCCAACCTTGTGCACCCATGACAAAGCTTTCCATGGCCAGCGTTTCG
>CAYJHV010000386.1:267-1927 GCA_964369825.1 uncultured Desulfovibrionaceae bacterium
GTTTCGCAGCCGCAAAATGGAATAATTTTACCATCAAGTTCATCCACCACTCGAGTCAGGCGTTGCATTTCTCCGGTGGATTCTTTGATGTAGTCCATCATGGGTAACTCCACAATGCGTGCCAAGGTTTCGGGAGCAATATCAAAACCCGCACTGCCGGGATTGTTATATACCATAACCGGAATTTTCGCTTTTTCCGACAAAGTTTTATAAAATTCATAAATTTCTTCTTGGCTCAAATGCAAAGCCGGCGGTAAGCACATAACACCGCTTGCACCGATGCTGTGTGCGTGCTCAATCAATTCTAAAACATCTGTTACCTTTAATGCCACTGCGCCTACGCACACCGGAACCCTGCCTGCAACAGTCTTCACTACAAATTCGGCATAGGCTTTGCGTTCATCCATAGTCAAAGCCGAAAATTCACCCGTTGCTCCCACAGGCAAAAGACCATGAACACCGAAAGCAAGAAGCCAATCTATATGTTTTTTGGCATCATCATAATTAATACTGCCGTCAGCGTTAAAATGTGTGACTGTTACTGCAAAAATTCCATTTAAGCTAGACATAACTGTTCCTTTTACTAAGTAATATGAGTTAAAAAATAGGTAATACACTCGCAAGCAAATGTATCTAAATATAACTTTTGAGCGTACTACATGCATTAGCATACTTTATATAAAATTCCATTAATGCAATTTTCATGCAATTGATTTTTAGTTTTTGTGGGGAAAGGGAAAATTTTTGATTTTTAGTTTTTGGGAAATGTATACATTAAAATCATTCATGTGAAAAAAATCTTAAACTTTGTGCATGAATTAAATATTTTAAGTGTCCTTTTGGTATGATTTTTGCTTTTTACATGGCGTTTATTTCGGTTTTGGTCTTTCCACCGAACTTTTTCGGTACCAACTGTTGCAAATTTCTGTCTAGGTAGAAATTTCTAAAAATTAATCGCAGAGGTGTTTATGTTTGAAGGTCTTGATAGTGCTGTCGGATGGGCCAATGGTTACATCTGGGGACCGGCAATGCTGTTACTCATCGTGGGATCAGGCGTATATTTTACTATAAGGCTTGGTTTTTTTCAGTTTTTACATTTTGGAGACATGTGGAAACGCATCTTTGAAAAAGGCAGTTCGGAATCCGGTATTTCTTCCTTTGCCTCATTTTGCACCACCATGGCCATGCGTGTGGGTACAGGAAACGTGGCAGGTGTGGCAGTGGCCATTTATCTGGGAGGTCCCGGAGCACTGTTTTGGATGATTGTGGCAGGCATGACTAACTCTGCGGTATGTTTTGCAGAATGTACTCTTGGACAATTATACAAAGTACGAGTTGACGGCGAATATCGTGGTGGCGGTGCTTATTGTGCCGAGCGAGGTCTTGGCTGGAAAGCATATGGTACATTTTTAGCCATTGTTATGATGGTGGGTACAGCCTTCTTTTTACCGGCTGCTGCCAGCTATACCATTGCCGATGCCTTTAATAAAGCCACAGGCGTTCCCATGTATGCCATTTCAGCCGGAGTTGCCATTTTACTTTTTGTCATTGTCCTTGGGGGCATCAAACGCATAAGCGCCATAGCTTCTGCCATTGTTCCATTTATGACAGCAGCTTACATGTTATTAACCTTAATTATTTTGATTATACATTTTGACCA
>CAYJHV010000387.1:0-1926 GCA_964369825.1 uncultured Desulfovibrionaceae bacterium
ACTCACAATAACCTGACTGTTTTAATGAAATCTAAATTTTTGAATAAAGCAAGGCACTAGTTTAAAAAAAGTTAAGTTTTCTCTTCCCTAAGGAAGCATGGTAAGGGGAACCCTATACATCCAGTCACCTGAATTGGTGGCACCAAAGCTTTCCCAATTGCTACTGTCTTTATCGTATTCTTCATAGCGGGCAAGGCGTGATTTAAGTCTGTTAATGAAAGTGGTTTGTTGACCAATACTCATACGATACCAATCTTCTTCACGCAATAACATAATATCGCTTTTATAGGGAAGACCTTCTAAAAATTCACTGAGTACACCCATTTGAGAAAGGTTTCTTCCTTCCGGCATGGGAGCGTTGGGGTCACGAGCGGCACGGGTTGAGGCAGAAAGAATACCTTGGAAAAAATCCTTGGCATCGGTTCTTTTAGTGCGTTCGGCATTGTCAATAATAATTTTCAATTGATTGCTAAGATCATTCAATTGATTTTTAGTGAGTAAAACTGCCACTTCCACAGTGGAAGTATGATTTCCTCGAGCAAGCTTTTGTAAATCCATATCGGCGATCCAAGAATCTACCACTGAAGGTGCACGCACTTCATTGATTTTTCCAAGATAATCAAGTTGCATGGCATAGCCAATGGTATCGGCAAGATTTTTTGCTCTGTCTTTTGCGCTGGCAGTGGAGGGTAGGGGAGTTTCTCCCGGTTTGGTAATGAGTTTGCCGTCAAGAGTCATGCGCACCATGTTTACCACGCCTTTCGTCAGTGCAAGTGAAACATCTCTGAATTCTTTTGCACCACGAGTTTGGGTTTTAGCTTCAATGGGGAAATACATGGAATAGTCTGCATTTTTGGTTAGGATTTTATAAGCTTCGCCAGCTTTTGCATGATCGTCTTTTCCGGTGGGAGATTTAATGTGTAAAGCTGAGATAAGTACTCCTTTTGCACGTGCATAATCGGCAAGCTCCGGCATATCCATTTTTACTGTGGAATAAGGGTCGGTGACTCGTAAAGGACCTGCATCGGTGATCAAAATAATAAGTCGTGTGGGATAGCTATCCCAACTGAGCTGATCTAGCGCTGTTTTTATGCCGGAAGGTGAATTTTCTCTAAATGTATGTGTGGATGTGGTGGCTTCACGTACTTTAGACAGATTAACTTCCAACAATTCTCTGTTTTCCGCTGTGGTTAAATCACTGACCACTTGGCTTTCGTATTCTGTGCCGGGACTTGCCGAAGGATTGCTACGAAATGTCACCACACCAAAAGCCACATTGTCATGCAGTTCTGAATTTTCCAATTGATCATATACCGAACGTACCACGTTCAAACTTTGATCAATATAAGGTTTCATGGAAATAGTTGTATCAATAACAAAGGTGATAGCCATACGAGGTTGTAATGATGGAGAATTTCCTTGAGCAATATTTGCTCTTTGACTATTACCGGGATCAATGGAGGCTACTTTAAGAAATTTAACTCCCACAAAGGGATCATTCATGGCAAGAATAGGCATAAGATAAAAGCGATTGGCAGAAACAGCGCCTTGGCTTTCATCAAGTTCTGCTGCAATCACTGCTGATTTTTGTAAAAGCTCAGCGTTTTTGTTTTCAACGGCATGGTCTAAATTTTTTAAGCGAACTTCCATATCAGAGGCTTGACAAATATCTTTCAAAGCTGCTTCTGAATTAAAAAAAAGTATAGGATTACGTGCGCTGCGTTCGGTTAAAAGAAGAGTGAGTGATTGGTTCCACTCAGTGGTTTTTTCTTTGGGAATCCAGCCAAGCGGACCTACACCAAGGGGACCAACTTGCACAAAATTATTTTCACGCCCATAAACGTAAAACACAGTAAACGGTTTTATATTTTGCTGGATAATGGCAGAAGCCACATCGGGTCTTAGCACAATATTTGCGTTTGGATG
>CAYJHV010000388.1:0-1913 GCA_964369825.1 uncultured Desulfovibrionaceae bacterium
TTTATTTGTTTATGAAGTATGCTCCTCTGCTTAGAGGACTGATGTATATTTGATTGTTATAGTATAGGTCTTCTATGGTATACGCTTGTTTATATTCACCGTTTGCGTTACGATAGAACGTCATTCTGCCAAGCACTTGCAAGTAGTCTATTGGTTCATGGTCAGTGGCATTGAGCACTATATTGACTTCTTCTCGGCAGCGTACCGACGTTGTCGCAAAATATTCATAACCTGCCTCTAAACAAGCGTTACCCACAGCACGGGTAAAGCTTGCGTCTTTATCATCCATATACCATTCCTCTAAGGTGCGCCTTTGATTGGCAGGCAAATCATCACAAGCAAGATTGTATATTTCACCTACAGCTGATGCAACGCCTTCAATCGCAACATATTGTAGGTTAAATCCTTTAAGTAGACGCCGTGTATTAAATAAGAAATGTGACCGCAGATTGGTTGCTGCCTCTTCCACAACAACGGGATCATGCCCTGCTCTGTAGTCATAGTAAGTAATAGTGGTAGGTTTGTCGGTAGTAGCTTGTTGATAGTGTAGTAACTCGGCAAAAATTGTGTCGGCAGCACCCGGACGCTCTTGTGCAAGGTATAAGCCTTGTCTACCGGTTGCTACTTCGCCTTCCTTAGACCCATTTCCTGTCCAACGATTGAATATATCACCTTCAAGCTGTTTCCAAATACGGCGCACATTGTGTTCCCACTGCGCAGCGTTTTTAAGCTCCGCCAAGATATTCTGATCCCAATATAAGAGATTAAAAATATCATAATCAATTTCACTAATATCAAAATAGCAGACAAAACGGTACAGAGGGCTATTTTCCGGCATTGTTAAGCCATAGATTGAAGTGTTGCTGTTTTTTGCCGAATGCTGCCGAAAAAAGTTTGTTGCGTGGAAGTAAAAAGTATTATACGTGTCGAAATTCTGTATTGTAGGCATAATTCTCTCCTGTTATATACTTAAGGTAAAATGGTGATATGGTGTATGGATTGTATGCACCGGAATTTGTAGGGTATGGACCCTTTGCTGTAAATCATACATCATTAAATCCATTTTATTGATTTTTATCATTAAATAAATTGTTGCACCCATTAAAATGCAAATCATTATCCATAAAAGGCGCAGTGCGCATGATAAACCTTGAGGTTTATAAAATAATTTCGGCATTATTTTTCCGTAATTAAAATGAAAGCTCAAAAATGAACATTGCAAAGGGGGTAAGCATATCTTCATAAATACTCGATGGATAAAATCTTTACAAACTAACAATTTACAAGAAAAACGGTTAATTTTACATATTTATGAAGTATGCTCTTTTGCTTAGACAGAACCTGCTACCCCCTATATAAAGATTATGCGCCTATATGTTCGATATCCCAAGTATTGTTTTCGGTTAAAGTGACTTTCTTGGAGTAAACACCATTTTCAAAGTGCACTTCACTGGTATTGCTTACAATATTCACATCAAGAACTTCGCCGGAGGTGAAGTCACCAAAGGCTACCCAGTATTCCGGATGTGGCATGAATGTGTAAGAATAGTTGGGGGTGGCCATGTATGCAAAAGCAGGTAAATTGGCCATACCCAAGCCCACCGAGGCTTCATTGTGTGGAATGGTGGCATCGGTATAAATGCTCATGGCGTTGGCAGGTGCAGCTTTAAGTGTATCCACAAAAGCGTAACCGCGTTCGTTTTTGTTCAAACATATGGATTGCTTTTTGGTGACGTCTTGGGG
Source organism: uncultured Desulfovibrionaceae bacterium (assembly GCA_964369825.1). Taxonomy (GTDB): domain Bacteria; phylum Desulfobacterota; class Desulfovibrionia; order Desulfovibrionales; family Desulfovibrionaceae; genus CAYJAD01. The sequence continues at coordinate 1,744 of CAYJHV010000388.1, forward strand.
ATCGGCAGGAATGGTTTCACCTGCCTTAAAAGTGACACCGGGCACCAATTTTCCGGTCTGAGACCAGGTAAAGCAGTAATCAACATCCCAACTGAAAGTCACCGAGGTGTTGGGACGGCTTCCAAAGGTAAACCATGCCAGAGAATACAGGTTGGTCATGGTCGCTTGTT
>CAYJHV010000389.1:0-1882 GCA_964369825.1 uncultured Desulfovibrionaceae bacterium
CAGAAAATATGTTAAATTAGGACAACCTATTTTTGATTTAAAAATTCAGTATAGGCTTCCACAGTGGCAAAGAGATCGGCAACGGAGCTAAGCTCAAAGGGGCTATGCATGGAAAGGACGGGAGGACCGCAGTCAATGACGTTAATGCCATAAGCAGCAAGGAAAAGTGCCACGGTACCGCCGCCGCCAAGGTCAACTTTGCCGCATTCGGCCATTTGCCAAGGGATTTTTTTGGCATTGAGAAGCTTGCGCATATAACCTACAAGTTCTGCGTCGGCATCGCTGGCACCGTATTTACCACGTGAACCGGTGAACTTGGAAAAGCAAGGACCGTGACCAAGTAAAGCGGCATTTAGTTTTTCGTGTACTTCTTGCCAATCAGGATCAAGAGCTGCGGCAACATCTGCGGAGAGGGCCTTGCTTTGCATAAGTATGTGTCCGAGCTTACTGTCTTTTTGCCAAGCATCTCGGCAATCTTCAAGGCAATATTGGAAAAAACGTGAGTTTGCGCCGGTGGCACCGTCGGAACCTATTTCTTCTTTATCCCATAAAATGAGAGCGGTACAATGCTCGGGTTCGTGGGTATTAATGAAGGCTTCAAGTGCGGCAAAGCAGCAAATGCGATCGTCCTGACCGTAGCCGCCAATGATGGATTTATCAAGTCCCACAAAACGAGCCGGGCCTGCCGGTACGGCTTGTAATTCTGCCGAAATGAAGTCTTCTTCGCAGAGATTGTATTTTTCATGTAAAATATCTAAAAGATGTGCCTTAATGGGGTCTTTTTCCGTTTCTTCATTTTCTGCGTTTTTGGGGCTGTGAGCTAAAATAATATTTAGTTTTTCTGCTTCAAAACCATCGCTGATAGTTTGGGTGACGTGCTTTTGTGCCAAGTGAGGTAAAAGATCGGCGATGGTGAAAACAGGCTCATCCATTTCTTCGCCTAAAACAATGGAAAGGCTGCTGCCGTCGGCACGGATAACGGTACCATGCAGAGCTAAAGGTCGTGCAAGCCATTGGTATTTTCTTATGCCTCCGTAATAATGGGTTTTTGCCTGAGCAACGCCGGCTTGTTCCATGAAGGGGCGCTGTTTGAAATCCAGACGTGGAGTATCGGTATGGGCGCTGATGAGATGCAGTCCTGCGCTTAAGGGTAAACGTCCTTTTTTTGCCACAAAGAGAGCTTTTTGGCGAAAAGGAAACAAGGCAGAGTTAGTATGTATGCCTTCTTGGTAACCGTTTTTGTTTAAAATTTTTAGTGCATAATCAACGGTTTCACGTTCTGTTTTGCATTGACTTAAAAATTTGATATAACGCTTGGCCAGTTTATGAAGATTTTTTTTATCATCTTCTGTTTTGGCATAACGTTCCCAGCAATTTTGACTTTCGTAAGTGAGGGGGGATTTTTTGTTTTTTTTCATGATTATCCTTATTTTTGCGAATGGGGTTTATTTGGTATTTTTTCCGGAGGGATGTGCCATATCATAGACTTTAACCAAGTGTTCCAAAGTTAAATTGGTATAGCGTTGGGTGGTACTGAGCCGACTGTGCCCTAAGAGTTCTTGTACAGTGCGCAGATCAGCCCCTGCTTCCAGTAGATGTGTGGCAAAACAATGGCGCAGACTGTGTGCGGAAAGTGGTTTTGTGATGCCGGCTTTCAGGCAAAGCTCTTGAATGATGCGATGTGCTTGGCGTCTGTGCAGTCGTGCGCCCTGTGTTCCCACAAAAAGTGCTTTTTCATGGGCATTTGCCAATTCATGACGCAGATGAAGCCAATTTTTGAGTGCTGTTTGGCAAATATCGGTTAGCGGACACAGTCTCTCTTTTTTTCCTTTGCCAATTATTCGTATAAATTCAAGATTATTGTCCACATGTAAAATATCTA
>CAYJHV010000390.1:0-1875 GCA_964369825.1 uncultured Desulfovibrionaceae bacterium
TCACATGCCGACTCCAGCCCCAAATGTCATGTTCCTTCATATAGGTTAAACCCAACAAAACGCCGTCACTGCGCACAATCCAAATGGTTGAGTATGGCGTTTGTTGGAATGCCCATTGGCGCAAGGTGAAGCCGTCAAAAAGATGTGGTGCCATGATGGAAAGGTCATTGCCGGCATAACCGTCTTTCTCAAGGCTATAAAAAAGGTCTCGTACCCTTGCGCCGTGTCGTTGTACGTGCATGATGGAATTGCCGATAATTATGGGAAAAAGACTTGAAGAGCCCCAATAACTTTGCGCCGTAATACTCACATTGCCGGCAGTGATGGGTCCGCCATCACCGCTGGCTTTGTACTCACTTCCGCTGGTACCGATGAGCAAATCCCCAAAGCTGGCAAGCCAAGTAACGGCATCGATATTGCCGGAAGCAATCAAGTATTCTACAGGGTCGTCATCTTGCAAAGGTCTTGATTTACGGAAGTTTTCAAAATCACCTACTCGTGACATGTAAAAAGCCTGCGGACTGTACAGCGTTCCGCCAAGTATCATTCTTTGTTGATGAAAAGATACTACTGAAGGATTGTTACCATCGGCGAAGGGATCCCAATCTTCTTTTGGGGTATCGGCAATGTCTGCTTCGTAATTGTTGTCGGTAAAGGAAAGCGCATCCCCTACTGTGTAAACATGTGTTATTGTATAGTGTTGAACTATGCTCTCTTGGGGAAACATACTACTTGTTCCCATATTACCGGTGGTATAATCACCATAGGAACCAACAGGATTGTCGCTGTTAGATACGTTTACAATGGCCCAAAAATTTTTCTTCTGACGTATATCTTTTGTAAAAACAACCATAGTCCCCAATGCTTCAAAAGCATTTTGATTAGAATCTGCAACTATCTTTATAATTCCCGGCTCTAAGATTATATCATAAGTTGCTGAATACTTGAGAGGGCGTGCTTCTACACCGTTTATTGTTATGGTTTTAAACACACTGCCTGACAAAGTATCTCCGCCACTAATGCCGATGAAACCAAAATAGCCGGCTTCTTCACGGTAAATATTGTACTCCGTGGCACCGGGAACGGCAGACCACGTTACGGTAACACTGTCGCCTTGTACCCAATCCGAGGGATGCTTTCCGGCAACTTCTCCGGCAGGTGATGCCAAGGACCCCAGTCCGTTTTCATCCACTGCCACAATTTTGTAGCGCAAAGTGTAGCTTAATTCACTTGCGGTGCTGGCAGTTTTTTCGTTGAAAGTGGCTGTTGGTGTAAGTGGTGCATCAATAGAGGTATTAAGTACCACTTCTTCTAAATCCCAAGAATAATCAGGATAGGAACCACTGCGCATAAGCTTATGTAAAGGATAATTTTTGTGAGCAAAATAAACAAGGTCACCCACTTGCGCAAAGGACAAGTTCAAAACATCCGATAATTCCCACGGTGCATTAATGACGGTGATTATACCACCGCCTGCCTCAAGAGGTCTTGCCACTTGTAAAAATTTGTCTCTGATCACCAGCACAAAATTTTGTGAAGCTTCTGCATTGAAAGAAAATGGAAATAAAACAGCATCAGAACCCAAATCATGCATAAAAATCGTCCCCGGTCTGCGTTCCACATTGCCATGCACATTGGGCAAAAAATTTTCCATGCATTGAACAGAATTTTTATACCGTCCAAGGTCATAACGAGCAGACAAAGACGGTGCCACCTCTCCGCCGGTGAAGTTGGTAAATGCTATTCTCATGTTTTCTCCTTAAACTTGGTGCGTCAGGGCAAACGCATCTTATTTTTTTAAAAATGTAATTTCGAGTCAATTTTTTGTGTAATTTTCTAATGTGATTATTATTCTCGGTTAACAAAAATAAACCA
>CAYJHV010000391.1:0-1874 GCA_964369825.1 uncultured Desulfovibrionaceae bacterium
AAATCTGTTATACGATAGTTGAAGCCAAGCTCTTGCATTTCATAGTACCAGCTACCAATTTTTTCACGTTCGGCGGCAGTTGTAGAAATTCCATGTCCTCGAAAGCGGCGTATTTTTTCGGCAAGTTCAGCATCATCGGTTACAGCCATTCCCCCTTCGCCACAGGTAATATGCTTTACCGGATGAAAGCTAAACACCGTGATATCTGCCAGCGTACCCACTTTTTGCCCTTTGTACTCGCCACCCAAAGCGTGGCAAGCGTCGGCAATGAGCAACAATCCATATTTATCGGCAATTGTGCGCAATGCAGCCCAATCACATGCTTGACCAGCATAATCTACGCCAACAATGGCTTTGGTCTTTGGTGTAATGGCAGCTTCCACAGATTTTGGACTAATGAGCAAAGTATCGGCGCATACATCGGCAAAAACAGGTTTTCCGCCACAATAAAGCACAGAATTTGCTGTGGCAACAAAGGTTATTGCCGGAACTATAACCTCATCTCCCTTACTTATGCCAAGGGCAAACATGGTCAAATGCAAAGCCGCAGTGCCGCTGCTCACTGCCACGGAATTCTTTGCGCCGGTAAAAGAGCGAACGTCAGCTTCAAAACGATTTACCCAAGGTCCCGTAGTGAGGTAGTCCGAGCGTAACACGTCAACAACATTTTGAATATCTTCTTCATCAATAATTTGACGACCATAAGGAATAAAGCCTTGTGACATATTACTTCACATCAAAGCCTTGCGCTTTCAATGTTTTTTGTAAATCAGCCACGCTAAGCCATGTTTCGTTAGTTCCGGAATTATAGGCAAAACCTTCGGGAACAAATTCCCCTACAGGACCTCGGTACTCAAAAGTTTCCGGTTTTATCACATAATATTTACCAATATCGATGGTATGGCGACTATCCTCTTCTGTAATCATGGTTTCATGGATTTTTTCACCGGGGCGTATACCAATTTCCACCGTAGGAATTCCCGGAGCAATGGCCGCTGCAAGGTCAGTAATCTTCATGCTGGGGATTTTAGGCACAAAAACTTCCCCTCCTTTGGCAAGATGAAAGGCATTTAAGACCATATTGACGCTTTCTTCCAAGGTAATCCAAAAACGAGTCATGCGGCTGTCGGTAATAGGTAAAGGACCGCCCTCCTCTCTTTTCTTAATAAAAAAAGGTATGACAGAACCGCGCGACCCCATCACATTGCCATAGCGCACCACAGAAAAGTTGGTCTTGGACATACCCACATAAAGATTTGCCGCTATAAAAAGCTTGTCGGAACAGAGTTTTGTGGCGCCATAAAGATTTACAGGCGAAACAGCCTTATCGGTGGAAAGTGCAACCACTTTTTGCACAGTGGAATCAGCCGCAGCATTGATAATATTTTCGGCACCTTGAATATTGGTTCTTATGCATTCCGTGGGATTATATTCAGCCGCAGGCACTTGTTTTAGGGCCGCTGCATGGATAACATAGTCTACACCGTCAAAAGCTCTGTGCAAACGTTCTTTATCTCGCACATCACCAATGAAATAACGCATACAAGGATATTTTTCAGGGGAAAAGATCTGAGCCATTTCAAATTGTTTTAATTCATCACGGGAAAAAACAATTATTTTGTTGGGAGTATACTTTTGTAAAAGTACGGAGACACACATTTTTCCAAATGAGCCTGTTGCGCCGGTGATCAGAACATTTTTGCCGTTAAACATACCATCTCCCCCGTTAACTATTTGTTAGAAAATAATAAATTTATTGGCTTGAGTCAAATGGAAATTCTATCTACAAAGTTTTTCAAAAAATTCAAATTTTAAATTCAAAGAATACCCTGTTGTGCGTTCCCATAATTTTCAAAAAGCACATAAGCAATTTG
>CAYJHV010000392.1:0-1852 GCA_964369825.1 uncultured Desulfovibrionaceae bacterium
CACTGACTAATCTATATCATAATTAGAAAGAAGTCCATATTCATAAAGAGGTACCTCGGAAGAGAAGAACTCATTGACAGATGAAAAAGGAGAAAGCATATTTTCTTTTGCTATATAATTATTATTCATAAGCTGAGATTTCACCAAAAAATTACTTACTTGAAAGTGCTTTGCAACCTTTCCTATATTTTTTGGACTAAAATCTTTATCGGTATATTCTAATATGGCTTCGATGGGACACAAAAACTCTGCGGCAAAAGCACGTTGTACTTTTTGAGTATTTAAATTTGAATCATTGGCAACAATCCAGTTTTCTTCATGACTTTGGCAAATTTCATTTCCTAAAATTCTAGCCAATGAAAAACGTCTGCTTACAATGTGTTTTGATTTTTTAAAAGACACACTCACTCCGGAATTTTCTTTCCTAGACACCAAAGTATAATCAATATCCATAGGAGGAGTATATACAAACGAACTTTCTGACATATTAAAGAAATCTAAAAGTTTTGAAGTGATAACTTTTTCTGTGCTGTGCAAGCCAATTTTTTTTCTCAATTGCTGTGCATTTTTTTTCCCGCAAATCCATGGTAATTTTCCCAGTTCATGAACATCATTAATCTTAGGAATATCTAATTTTCCGCTAATTCCTGCTTTTGATACCTCTCTGGCTCGTAATGCCAAGGTATGAATTTTTTTATGCGGTTCATAAGCCCATTGACTTAAAAGGCTACGAACCGATTCTTTTCCAAAATCTCTTTGAATCTTTATGAGTTCATCCAAGGTAGCATTGGGGAGTTCATCAGGATTATACCCCAAACACGCCTCAAGTATTCTTTTGTCTTTTAAACCGGGCGCAACATATTCATCCTGAATAATTCGTAAAGTATCATGCAAATCTGTTTCTTTTATGTTTTGCGTATCAAGATGATGTATTGTTTCTTGCAAGAAATTAAGTAAACTTTTTTCAAAATCTTTCAAAGTGAATTTTTCAAAAATTTCAGATATATAGCGAATGGGTTCGTACTTTTTGGGTTCATGCTGATAACATATTGCTGTAATATCAGAACCATCAGAAGAAAATAAAGCAGGTGGCCAAACAAAACCATAATCCGCAAAAGGCAAACAATGCGCTATTTGCCAACTTGAATTATATATCCCTTGCTTAGCTTTAGGTGGCTCTGTTTCATACAGCAAACGCCACCAAGACGCAGCAATCCAAGAAGCCAAAGGATAAGCTGACAATAAGGCATCATCAAAAGTTTCGGCACTTTCAATATTTGTGTTTTGCGTTATATTTTTCCCATTAAAAAATATTTGCATAAAACCCGATGTATTACATACTTCAGGAGATTCTTCAAAAAGATTTTTCCAATTTGTCTTCACTTGAAAGGCGGTCATTGCGCATTCCTTCTTTTGATTTCTTTAAGCAAATGCCCATCTACTTCCGTAGGGTAACCATGGTACCTTCCAAGCTTTGCATCGTCAAGCATTCCTTCCAGTACAATTCCATTTTCTGTAAGTCCCCACACTCTTTGAGGCCAACCATTTCTTAATTGCTCACTGAATAAGCCCTTCTGAAAAGCATTTTCGAGAATATTTTGCGCACGTTGCTTGGCTCCTGTGCGGGTGAAAATTTTCACGGCATCACAAAGATTTTTCCCTTTTCTGGCACAGCTTGGTGGGTCTAAATTGAAATCAGCAGGATTTTTTTTATGCAATGGATTACCGCCATATTGCACTTGTTCACTTTTCGTACGCCAAGAATCTCTATCACGTTCAAAAATATTTAAAGGAATAATTTTTATATGTGTAATTCTTCCCATATAAATTCCTTCATCCTTTTCTTCATTGC
>CAYJHV010000393.1:0-1849 GCA_964369825.1 uncultured Desulfovibrionaceae bacterium
AGGTGGAAAGCAAATCAAGTGCCGTACTTTTGCCGCAGCCGCTTGGACCGACAAGAGCCAAAAGTTCACCTTTTTTCACATGAAAATTACCAACATGCAAAGAAAAAGCATTGCTTGTCACATATTCTTTGTATAAATTTTTTACGGCTATAATATTTTCTGTCTTGGGCATAAAATTCAACACGTACAAAGCAAAACCGGTATCCACTTATCATACCGAACGCCACAAAATTCGCCGGTATTTAGCACCTTCGAAAAAACACAAGCACATCTGCACAAAAAATCATTACATAAATCATTCATAATAAAATGAATTATAAAACGAACGATGAAATTTCATTGTTCGTAAGTCACTCTCTGTAAGCAGACACCGGAGCATTTTTATTACATTATTTAAGTATATTGAGGCTCCATTTCTTTCACAATTTGATAGCCTTTCATGGCCTTCACCGTACCGCCAAGCCCATAATACTTGGTAACTCCGGCAACAGTACAGGCAAGAAGATCTTCAACGTCGGTATCAAGCACCAAGACATCACCTATCTGCATACGCAAAAGCTGATTGCCGGTAATTTGCGTATTGCCAAAATGTATTTTTAATTCCACAGGCGTTTCCATGAGGCGTTCTTTAAGGCGAGCAACCCATGCATGGTCAATTTCAAGACGTTCTGTCTGGAAACTTGCATGTAATTTTGAGCGTATGGGCTCAATGGTTGCATATGGCAAACATACCACCATACTGCCGATGGTATTGTCAAGCTCCACTTCAAAGGTGATAACCACCACCACATCGGAAGGAGGAACAATGGCGGCAAATTGCGGATTTATTTCTGAGCGCACCATTTCAAATTTTACATCGTGCACAGGACGCCAAGATTCCTCAAGAGTATCCAAGGAAATTTTAATGATTTTATCCACCACCGCCTGCTCAATGCGTGTAAACTCACGCCCTTCCACCTTGGGCTGAGAGCCGGCACCGCCAAAAAAGTTCTCCACCAAGGCAAATACAAGACGTGAATCCACCACAATAATGGCATTGCCACGCAAGGGATCCATCTTAAAAATATTGATACTGGTGGGAACGGGCAAAGAACGGATAAACTCGCCAAACTTTGCCATATCAATGGAAATAGGATTTAATTCAACACGTTTACGCAATGCATTGGAGAGGGCATTGGTGCAAAGCCGTGCAAAACGATCGTTGACGATTTCAAGCACAGGCATACGACCGCGAATAATGCGGTCTTGATTGGCCAAATCAAAAGGAACAATGCCGCTGTCATCATGATTTGCATCACCTTCACTTTCAATTTCACCGCCTGAAAGCCCACGTAATAAGGCATCTACTTCATCTTGTGCTAAAACTTTATTCATACAATACCCTTTTGTTTATTGCTTCTACCAATTTATTGCACCTTAAACAGTGTTAATCTTTTGGTCAATAAATTTATGTGCCACACTGACATAAAAATGACTTGCAATTTTTGCACCAATTGCTATGAATATACAAGCTCAAGATTAATAATATTTTTTTTAATGTGGTTATTGCCTTAACACAGCAAAAACAAAATGTATTTATTTTTCCATATAAGGAATATTCAATGTCGACTAATTATAAATTATTTTTCCAGCGTTGACCTAAGTCATGTTCCATATGCAATTGGTCTAAAACTCGTCCGCAAAATTGCTCAACCATAGCCTCAAGATAAAGCTTGTTTGTATAAAATGCTGGACAGAAAGGCATAATGCACGCCCCATGTTGACTTAATTGCAACATGTTTTGAAGATGAATGGTACTGAGCGGACTTTCTCTCGGAACAATAACGAGTGGACGTTTTTCTTTAAGGGT
>CAYJHV010000394.1:0-1845 GCA_964369825.1 uncultured Desulfovibrionaceae bacterium
TGTGCTTTGACGCAGTAATCGTCCACGATACGTTATTTACGGATAAGCTCTTAATATTTATGATACACTCTTTAGCTTAAAAACAAAATGAGGATACCAAACATGTATAAATATGTTGTAAGTGCGTGCCTTGCAGGGTATTTTTGTCGCTACGACGGAAAAAGCTCCCCATGTAAGTATGTTCTTGAACTGATGACAGAAGGTAAGGCTTTTCCGCTTTGCCCGGAAATGCTTGGAGGTTTACCAACTCCTCGCTTTCCCGCTGAAATATATGCGGGCAAAATATTGACAGCGCAAGGAAAAGATGTCAGCACCTTCTTTTATGAAGGAGCACAAAAAGCTTTACTGCTTGCACAAAAATTGGGTTGCAATGCGGCCATTCTCAAAACACGTTCACCCTCTTGCGCAAGAGATGAGATATACGACGGAACTTTTTCCAAGATACTTATAAAAGGTCAAGGCATTTGGGCAAAGAGTTTGCAGGAAGCAGGTTTTAAACTTTACACCGAAGAAGATTTACCATCGAAGAAAAGGTAAACAACATTTTCAAGAAATGCACAAAAGGTATATTGAGGAAAAAATGAGAACAAGATTTCTCTACAAAGAATTTTTTGAAAAACACCAAAGATATGTGGACATGTTTTGGACATGGGCAGGTTCGTCGCTGTGCATATTATGTATAGCATTGCTTGACCTTTGGGTTTTTAAATCTCAAAATATTGAATTTCTTATGGCGTCTTTCGGTGCCAGCGTCGTCTTGGTTTTTGGAGCACCCACAAGCCCCTTGGCACAACCGCGCAATACCATAGGCGGAAGTTTCATATCAGCCATAGCCGGTGTCACATGCCAACTTTTACTGGGAAACATCCCCATCCTTGCGGCATGTATCAGCGTTTCTTTGGCCATTTTTTTAATGACCATTACCAAAACCTTACACCCTCCCGGCGGTGCTACGGCTTTGTTTGCCGTGGTTGGTAATGAAAGCGTAAAAAGTCTTGGTTATACTTATGCCCTTGTTCCCTGCCTTATGGGTACAAGCTTCATTGTGCTGCTTGGTTTCTTATTTAGTCGGTTTACAGGAAAACAACAATATCCACAAAAATGGTTTTGAAAATGCATGAAAATACGTTTTTTCTGGCATTAGTTTATCAGTGTTACCATAAATTTTTTAAGGAGATATTATGAAAAAAATGTACTTTGCACCGCTTACAATGTTTTTCTCTCTTTTATTGTTAGTTTTAAGTTTTTTCTCTCCTCAGTTTGCTTATGCCATGAAAGAAGATGTTTTCATCTACCTTGGAACCACAGATAAAAGCAAATGTGAAAAAACTTCTGAAATGGAAGGAGAGTACTTCTGTTTGAGTTTTCACAAAAAAAGTGACCCTCAAAATAAAGTCTATTTATGGGCATCCAATTACATTTTTAAAAATTTTAAACCCAAAAAGAACATAGACTTACGGGTTGCTTATCTTCTTGATAAAGACACCAACTTTTTTTTGGCATCCATGCCAAATCCGCCCAAAGCCAAAGTAATTACCCAAACTGTCCACTTCTTAGGTCAGGATAATGATGCGCCAAGCAGTGGATACTTTATGTTTAAATTGCCCAAAGGTGAGGAAGTCACCTACCGTTGTCTTGATGATTTTTGTGAAGACATGCTTAAACACAAAAATAAAAAAATTGAAATACAAATTGCCAATGAGCATTTTTATCACGAAGGCGCTGAAAGTTATGTAGAGCAAACTTTTGTGCGTAGCTTTAAACCGCTCTAAGACTTCTGCGCAATTCATTGCGCAAGGTCTTTGGATCGTTGACGTCAGTCAATGCGACCGAAAATCAAGAATA
>CAYJHV010000395.1:0-1823 GCA_964369825.1 uncultured Desulfovibrionaceae bacterium
TGTGGGTAAATACAGCTTTTACATTCCATACAAAGTCCGCCATGTCCAAGGCGTGCAAGGTCGAGGCGAGTTATGGTAACATTTGCCAAAAGTTGCGGTAAAAGCACGTCAATGGCAGTGGTTTTAAAATATAAAGCACATGCCGGAACTCCCAAAACTTGTGCCGTACCGATTTTACCTATGAGGCTCATGGTACCGGGGAGCATGGGGACACCGTAAAGAGTATCGCAAAGACCGGCATTAAGAAGTCCTTTGCGTGTCACATCATCGGGGTCTACACTCATACCGGCAGTGGTAATAATGAGATCGGCACCGGCGGCAAGCAATTCTTGCACTGCTTGACTAATGGCAGAGGCATCGTCCGGAACAAGTTTTTGCCCCACAACGGTACAGCTTAGTGCTTGTAATTTTTTTGTAAGGATGGGAGCAAATTTATCTTGAATAAGTCCGCTAAAAACTTCGGTTCCGGTAATAAGTAAACCCACCTTGGCTTTACGCATGGGAACAACACTAAAGAGCGGTCCATCTTCCAAAACCGCAAGAGCTTTAATATAATTGTGACGAGCAAGATAAAGCGGAATGGCTCTGCTGCCGGCTATGCGTGTACCTTCTTGCACAATGGAATTATGCTTTCTTGTGGTACACATGACATCAGGTACAAGATTAAAACTTTCAAGTCTTGGTATATCTATGCGTAAAAGCCCGGCTTGAGTGGTTTGAAAATTAATTTTTCCTTCTGACGGAGCACCTTCAGCTTTAACTCCATCACCCGGAAGATATTCGGCAAATTTTTGCACAGCTTGATCTTCGTGAATCCATTCTTCAAGATCCGCATTGTTTTCCAAGGTATAAATATTACTGCGTCCCATTTGTTGCAAGCGGCATACATCGCCCACATCCAACATTTGTCCGGCTCTAAAAGCTGCTATTTTACTGTCTTTACTCCTATCGCCGCTGTCATCCTTGGTGATTTGCGTCATATCATGTAAAGCATGTTGCCCAAGACTTTCTTCCACCGGAACAGCTTTGAGCGGTGCGCTGTGCAAAATATCTTGCGTGCCGCTTGCTGTATCTGCATAAGGGCACGCTCCCTGACACGAAGGACAAATACCGCCAAGCTGTGCCGGGTACCATTCATGACACAAAGGACAGGGAACCACCTTACCTTTTCCCTTATGCCCCAAAGCCTTGGGCAACACTTGCACTGTGCGCATGGTCAATATTTTTTCGCCGGCTGCTTTGATTTCTGCTTGCAATCGTTCGGTATCTTGCTCTTTTTTGGGCTTTTCCTTAAAAAACCATGAGCGTATTTCAGGATAATCAATCAATTTTTCGGGATCTAAATGTACACGAACTCCCTCGCCGCTGAATTTATCAAAAAGACTTACCGCATACAATCCAAAAGGATGAATACGCAACCAGCCGTTACCAATGGTACAAGGGGTTAAAAGTTGTACAGCATCGGGAAGACATTGTCCCGTTTCACTGATCACATCAAATAATGTTCCTTCAGGCAAAGCTCTGCGAGCCATTTCCACCATATAACCGGCTATAATGAGACCGGGGGCAGGATAACCATGAAATTTGCGTGCTTCTTCCATAAATTCATCATGAGTAAAGGGACCGATAGACATATGAGCTCCATTAACTGCTTTGGCAGTGTCGTAAAATATATGGTTACAAAAATACTTTGTTAGGCTCTTCCGTGTATCAAAGTTTTCACCGCAAGGCAAATATATATTCAGAGCTTGTCCAATACCTGCCAACCATTCTAGTGCCTTGCTTCGTCCAAAAATTAAGGAAAAGCTGATTAAATAGAATTA
>CAYJHV010000396.1:0-1804 GCA_964369825.1 uncultured Desulfovibrionaceae bacterium
AAGACTTCTCCTTAGCGACTAAACAATAAAATTTACGTGAAAAAAATATATAATTCACCGAAAATTCTTTACTAAAAATTCCTAGGCAGAAATACCCACTACTTTCAATGTGGTTAAATCTTGACGATGCCCACGCATTTTACGTGAGTCATTACGACGCCAGCGCTTGAAAACCATGATTTTTTTTCCGCGCCCTTGAGCTACCACTTCGCATTGCACACTGGCATTTTCTATGTAGGGGGTACCTACTTTGAAGTTTTCGCCACCAAGCATAAGGACTTTATCAAGAGTGAGCGTAGAACCTTCTTCAACATTAAGGTGATCTACCACAAACTTACAGCCTTCTTCCACACGAAATTGTTTTCCACAAGCTTCAACTATTGCATACATATTAAAAAAACCTCCAAAAGAGAAAGTGGTATTTCCCTTATTTTCTGAGATTTGTCAAGTGAAGATATGGGAAATAAAAAAAATAAAATTTTTAAAAAATATTATACTTGTTGTTCCAATAAGATATAAATAAAAAAATCTTATAACGGCAATTACAATTTTTTTGCTATGTACATGCCATAGCCATAATGATCAGAAAATTCAGTATACAAAGCACGCTCTTGTACCTGCTCTTCCACAAGCTTTTTGGCATCATCACTGTGATTATTCGCAATCAAAAAAGCTTCAAAATTTTTTTCTACTTCATTATAGTAATTATCAAGCCAGCAATGCTTTGGCAGAAGAAAATAACCCAAAAGGCTATAACCGCAAGCTTCAAGCGTGCGTATTTTCTCCGAAGCCATTGCCATTTCAGTATAGGCAGTGTCCCAATATTTTTGTATTTTATCAGGGCGTGCGGCACTTGTCCAAGTTATTTCCGAAAGTACCAACAAGCCATTTTGTTTCAAAAAAGGATGCCAAGCCTTGATGCCGGCGGTAAAACCCATGGAATATATTGCGCCTTCTGACCAAATAATGTCAAATTCGTCATTTTCAAAGGGCAAACTTTGCATATCGGCACTTAATGTTTGAATATATTTATCAACTCCTTGAGTTTTCGCTCGTAATTGCAGAGATTGCAAAAAATCTTCCAAAAAGTCCACTGCTACAATACCCAAACCTTCAGCATATTTTGATTTGCTAAGGGTTTTGGCAAGGCTTAGAGTTGTTGCGCCCGTACCGCAGCCGATGTCAGCGATTTTTAATATACCCTTTTCTAAACCCAATTCCTCAAGATCAAGCATACTCAAAGCCTGCAAAGTTTCCTTTTCACCGCCGGGACCAAGGCGCAATAAATTTTTATAAAAATCTATGATTAATTGCATGTTAATCCTTTTTTTGCTATTTATGGTATTTAATTATTTTTTTTGTGGCTATGACCTTAACTCAGTTTTTTTGCTGAGTTAAGGTCATAGCCACGTATTTTTTAATGGAAAAAGGGAGGAAAAAAACTTTTAGCGTTAAAAAAAATACCTGCCGTTTCCAAAATTTTTAGTTTACTGAACAAATCTTCATAAATATTCGACAAATAAACAATTATAATAATATGAATTTAATATTTGACAATCGATTTTAATATTTTATGAATATATTCTCCTGCTTACAATATATTAAAAGCACGTGAAAATATACCAGAATACGTACACAATTGAAAGCCTTTTTTAACTCATCGAAAATTTATGAAAATATGCCTGTAAACTATTTCCATGTCCTTTTTTCCTAAAAATCTTATTTCCCGACGTATGAAATAAGCATTTATGAAATGAAGACCAAATGTAAAAAAATGTATAATTAAAAAATACCAAGATGGGCT
>CAYJHV010000397.1:0-1803 GCA_964369825.1 uncultured Desulfovibrionaceae bacterium
ACAAATTCAAGAAAGAGTCAGTTCCAAGTAAGTTCTAGAATATAACTCAGTAAGGTATCGGTGCGTAATGGAAAAGTCTTCTCCTTTCACTTTTTTTTCTCCTTCGAGACAATATTCCTTACAAGGACGTCTTTTATTGTATTTTTCACTACTTATTTTTATTGTTTTCGTTTGTGTAGTGAGTTTTTTTTGGGTATTTGATTTAGACACCGCAACGCAAAGAAACATATCAAAATCCTTGGATAACTATTTGGCAAGCTATGAAAAAAGTGTGTCACAGCAATTCAGTAATTTGGCAGCCTATAGTTTACAAATGAGTACGTCCATAAGCAAAACTCTGGAAAAAACTTTTGCGGACAGAGGATTTTCTTTTGCTGATTTGGAAAACAATCAAGAAGCTTTGGCAATTGCGCTCCAAGATGTTAATACCACCATAAAATCTTCATTATATATTTCAAAAGCCAGCGGGGTTTACGTTGTTTTGGATACCACGGTAAATGCCGATTTGCCCTATGCACAAAATTCAAGAAGCGGTATCTATTTTAAAATAATGAATATTTCTTCTCCCAATGACGCCAATCCCACGGTGTTTTTATTTAGAGGTATGCCGGAAATTGCAGAGCAAAATGCCTTTGAACTGCATAATAGTTGGGATTTGGAGTTTAATGTTAGCCCCTATGCCAATGTTTTTGCTAAATTACGGACTTCCACCGAAAATCTTGTGCAAGGCAGTTATACGCTTACCGTACCCTATCAATTTGAAAATGGCTGGGAAAAGGTCATACTTTTTGCCGCTCCCATTCTTGGGAAAAATGGTGAATTTTATGGGGTTTGCGGCTTTGAAATCAGTGAGCTTTTATATAATTTATTGCACACCCATATAACTCCCTCGTTGCAAGATGTTACAGGACTTGTAGCCACGCAGACCGTGGATGAAAATGGCAAGGCTACGGTGACGGTCTATACTAATTTTTCTCACGGGAATCCATACTCTTTTTTGACAGAAACAAAAACATTTAGCGTTAAGCATGGAAAATTTTATAATTTATATTCCAATGGTAAAGAAAGTTTTGTGGGTAAAAAAATGCCCATTCGCATTTTCCCTCAAGATATTTCTCAAAAACATGTGCAATGGAATGTGGTGGCCATGCTGCCCAAAGCCACGGTGGATAAACTTATCTGGAGTTATTATGGGAATATAGCCTTCATTATTATCCTTTGTATAGCCATAGCCTTTGGCTTGTCATATTATTTTGCACAGCGTTATTCATCTCCCATAGTTGCCATTTTATCTGAAATCCAAAGTGGCAATAATACCAAAACAAATCTTGTGGAATTTAGTGAACTCATAAATTTTTTCAAAGAAAAAGAACAAAAATTACGATTGAAGCTTGCCTCAGAAGATAAAACTTTGACCAAGGACAAACGTGATCTTTTAAATGTTGATATTTCAGCTTATAATACATTTATTGCGCAATTGGAAACGCTTACAAAATCGGAAAGAGCGGTTTTTGAACTGTATACTCAAGGATACAGCGCACAAAGCGTGGCAAAAAAATTGCATGTATCCATTAATACCATTCGCACGCATAATAGAAATATCTATGGTAAACTCTATGTGTCTTCTTATAAAGAAATGATGGTCTATATTAAAATGATGGCCGGCAATAACCGAGATTAAAAGAAAATAAAATTGTAACCGCTTCTTTAGTCTAACTTTTTTGCAGGGGAGGGGAAAACTTTTGCTCGCGCCAAAAAGTTTTCCCCTCCCCTGCACCCCTCTCCTTTCAAAACGCGCCCATT
>CAYJHV010000398.1:0-1792 GCA_964369825.1 uncultured Desulfovibrionaceae bacterium
ATAACGTATCGTGGACGATTGCTGCGTCAAAGCACATTTTTTCTCAGGTCGAGTACCAAAAACGTACACTTCCTTCGCAAAAATGCACTTTTCCTTGTACTCGCCTCACGCTACGTTTATTTACGGTCAAGCTCTTAACCTTTAATTTAGGATAATGAATATGAATAAAATCTTGTTTTGTACCATATTGGCTTTTATTTTTAGCCTCAATTGCGTACCTATAACCACTGCCGAATCTTTTAAAGGTGCAAGCGTGGAAGAAAGTTCGTGGGGAATACCGGCTGTTCCCTATAAAGTCATTTTAAGTCAAAGAAATGCTCGTATATTTGCCCAAAGTAAGTTGCATCTTTTGGAAGCGCATGGGCAAAAAGTCTTTGAGCTTCCTTTACCCAAGGATGCCACGGACATAAAGCTTGCACTTCCTACGCTTGATGGTAAAAAACAGGGAGTCATCGTAGCATATAGTACCGAAATTGCAGATCCTTTTAAACCCATGGGCACTTTGGAGAAATTGCGCATTACCTTTGAATCCAAAGCAGATTCCCTTTCCGGTTCCATTTCGGCACTTATTTCCAAAAATAATGCCATTTATGACCCCATAATTAATCTTCCGCCCGAAGAAGCTCGTGCTGCCATGGAAAAAGCATTGCCCGATCTTTCTCTCATTCAAACTCGTCTTGAGGCTGCCAGAAGAGAGTTGCAACATATTAAAAGTCGCATTGCCATGCTTAAAGATAAAACACCGCTGAGTAAAAAATTAGTGGTTGTTGTTGATAGCCCTCTGAAAAATAAAGACGTTTTGCATGTAATGTACTCTTACACCTTAAACGACAGTAAATGGACACCTTTTTATAATATCAGCGCAAATTCTGAAAATAATACCATTGATGTGCAATTAAGAGCGCATATTAAGCAAAATAGCGATATGGATTGGAATAATACTGACATTGAATTGAGTACCGCCAGCGGCAATGCCCAAAGCCCTGCGCCCATTCGCCCTTGGGTCATTGGCGAAAGACAAAATATGCAACGTGACTCCATGCCCAATGTGATGATGATGTCAAGCCCTGCCGCTCCGAGAGCAAAGTCAACTGCCGAAAGCATTTCTTTTGAACAAAATTCTGCCATTGCCTCTTGGGTGTTGCAAAGAAAAATCACCATTCCCGAAGGCGAAACCACGCTTATTTTACACGAACAAAGTATTCAGTCAGAACTTGAAAGAGTGGCACGTCCATCCGGTTATGGTGAAAGAGGCGGTAAAGACAACAGAGTATGGCTCAGTGCCCAATTTGACTTCAAAAATACCTTTTTACCGCAAGGCGAAGCCGATTATCTTTTAGACGGCGTTGCCGTGGGGCAGGGTACTTTTACACCTGAAAGTAAAACAACCACGCTCTTTTTTGGCGCAGATCCCTTGGTGACTGTGGATATTGCCGAGAAAGTACGCAAAAGCGGTCAGGACGGACTTATTCAAAAAGAACAAACTTGGACGTGGAATTGGGTATACACCGTACACAATCAACGTAAAAAACCGGTAAAAGTTCGCATTGAAGAACCTGAAACACAATTGGCTCATGAAAAAATGGCCGTAACTTATGCCGATAAACCCAAAGGCCAAAAAGGTCCCGATGATACCCTTATTTGGAATGTAAATGTACCGGCAAACGGTAAGCAAAAAGTGGAACGCACGGTGACCGTGAAAGCTCCCAAAGGAATGAAAGTATTTTTGGATAGATAGTGGCTATTGCCTTTAGTCAGCTTTTTTGTGGGGGGAACTTTTGCTTGCGCCAAA
>CAYJHV010000399.1:0-1410 GCA_964369825.1 uncultured Desulfovibrionaceae bacterium
AGCGGCATCGATGGCAAATAATGAAAAAAACCCGGGCGAGAATAACTTGGTAGGCTTTGTATAAGCCATTGATAAAGCTCTTCATGGCTAGGCCTTTCAGTGTTTGCTTTGGGCACAAGAAAGGCTTCTAGGTCTGCATCGTGTTCATTTTGTATAAGGAGTACGGTTGCTTGCTCAAGTTTGGGATGCTCTTCTAAAATATTTTCAATTTCACCAAGTTCCACCCTGTGCCCTCGGAGTTTTATTTGGCTGTCATTGCGCCCAAAAAGCATTATTTCCCCGTTCTCTGTCCAAGCGGCACGATCGCCGGTGGCATAACAGTGGACATGCTCAAGTTCTGTGGGAGTGCGGAAAACTTTTTGAGTCAATTCCGGACGATTATGGTACCCAAGGGCTACGCCCATGCCGCTTACCCAGAGTTCGCCAATTTTTCCGGGGGCAACACGTCGCCCTTGAGAATCTAGGATATGAAAAGCGGTATTTGCTATGGGTTTACCCACCACATTAAAAACTGTGTCCGTGGGTAAAACTTGATGCATGGACGCACAAACAGACAATTCTGTCGGACCGTAAGCATTAAAATAATTGAGTTCTGCCGCATAGTGTTTGGCATTTTTGGCAATGGGAGGTTCGCCGGCGGTGAGCAAAGTCACAAGGCTCGGAAAGCTTTGATTATCAAAAACAGCAAGATAACTTGGGGGAAAAGTGGCAACGCTTATAGTATTTTTTTGCATATAAGCATGTAACTTCAAAGGGGTATCAATGAGGCTTCGTGGTACGGGGTAAAGGGTTGCCCCGGTCAGAAGTGCCATAAATATTTCAGATAAAGATGCGTCAAAAGCCGGCGAGGCAAATTGCAATACATGGGATGAGGGCAAAATGTTAAGGGTATCGATTTGCTCAAGAATCATATTTACAAAACCGGCATGTGCCAGCAATACGCCCTTGGGTTTGCCGGTGGAGCCAGAGGTATAAATCATATATGCAGCAGAGCTTGAGTGGGCAATGGGGGCACACAGTTCACCATTATCATGGACGCTAAAGGTATCTTGGGAAGCTGTCCGGATATTTTCGTCCCGCAAGCATATTTTTTGTATATTTTGAGCATAAACAGTATTCAAGGCAGGAAGATGCATATCGTCATTTTCTAAAGTAATAATGTGGCGTGCGCCGCTATCTTCCAATATGTGTTCAATGCGTTCTTGGGGATATTCCGGGTCAATGGGAAGATAGATGGCCCCTAGGTGCATGATGGCAAGAATGCATTGCGGTAGGGTGAGATGTCTACGTGCAAGTACTGCCACCACATCGCCTTCTTTTATGGAAAGGGCTTGCAAATGCTTGGCCAAGGTGCGCACATGTTTAAAAAGCTGCGCATAGCTTATGCTTTTACCGTCAACATCTTGTATT
>CAYJHV010000399.1:1420-1790 GCA_964369825.1 uncultured Desulfovibrionaceae bacterium
TTGCTGTGTTTTCTGCAAATTTTTTGGCTGTGTTTTCAAAAAGGTGCGGTATGCTTATGGGCGCACGGGCGATGGTTTTACCTTGCTCATGCTGCAAAATAAGCTCATATTCTTTTGCAAGTATAAGTGAACATGAATTTAATTTTTTATCTCCTTGTGTTGCCAAAAGTTCAAGGGTTTTTTCAAAGCGTGCGCAATAGATACGTATATCTTCGTGGGTGAAATGGTTTTTGCTGAAATTTACAAATATACGTGAATGAGATCCTTCTATGCCCGGAATATAGGCGAGCAAAAGCAGTGCTCGGTCATAAGGTGAATAACAAAAAAAGTCGTCGCATACTTGAAAATGACTGTTGTGTGCTCTGAAAGA
>CAYJHV010000400.1:0-1785 GCA_964369825.1 uncultured Desulfovibrionaceae bacterium
AACGCAAAAAATATTGAGAGACTTATTAAAACATAGTGGTAAGCCTCGAATTACTCTTGCAGATGCAGAATTTCATACTTTGTATCCACAAATTTCACTTTATACCATGGTCGATATAAAGCGTTTACAGTCGCTTTTTTCCCATGCCAAGGAAGTGTGCTTGCAAGGACCTAAAGGCAATTTTGTGGAATGCGGCGTTGCCGGAGGAGGAAGTAGCGGTTTATTGGCAGCAGTTTTGCATCAACATGATACCACAGACCGCAAACTTTATGCCTGTGACAGTTATAGCGGTATGCCTGACTCCGATATAAATGATATACATCAAGGTGTGCAAGCCGAACAAAGTAATTGGGGATCCGGTACCTGTGCGGCTCCGGAATCTTCGGTGCTTTCTTTGTGCAAAAGACTTGGAGTTGAAGAAAGGCTTGTTATCGTAAAAGGCTACTTTTGTGATACCTTACCTGCTTGGAAAGAGCAAATGGGTGATATTGCTTTTTTACACATGGATGGGGATTGGTACTCGTCCACTCGTGATATTTTGCAAAATTTATACGACCAATTGGTACCCGGTGCCTTTGTGCAAATAGATGATTATGGACATTGGGACGGTTGTCGTAAGGCTGTACGTGAATTTGAAGCAGAACGTGGTATACAATTTGATTTGCAAAAATGCGATGGAACCGGCGTATGGTTTAGAAAATCCAACTAAAAGTAGTCAATAAAAATAACCTTATACATCGGGTGAATATTTATGAACTTAGCATATATTGCTGAAATACAAAATAGATTTTTAGCACCTTGCACTGATTTGGAAACCTTATGTAAGGATATTCCCTTAGAAATTTTCCGTCCCTTTGACTATGCCGATAATAATGGTTTTTATGGAATAGATGAGGCATTGAAGCAATACGCAGGTCTGCCGTCTGCTTATCATATAAAAGCGCATTATTCTCATGCGTCATTGGTAGAAAAAGGGTATGTATGGAATAAAGACTATGATACATTGCCCATGGTTTTTACCTGGGCACCTTCTCATGAAAAAGTGTATAAGCAAGTATGTAGAAAGCCTATGCACTCCATCGGCCCCATAATTCATTATGCAAAAAATGCTTATACAGAAGAAGTTATTAAAGCAGAAAAAAAGCGTCTTGGCAAAAATGCACTTTTTTTTCCCGCGCATTCTTCGCATTTTGTTGCAACACATTTTTCCATGGAAGAACTTTTAGAACTTATTAAACCTTATACAAAAGAATTTGATACCATTCGCATTTCCATATATTGGAAAGATTTTCTGGATGGAAAGCATAAAGCATTTATAGATGCAGGTTATGAATGTGTCACTTCCGGTCATATATTTGACCCCTATTTTTTACCCCGTCATAAGGGATTATTGTCTGTGGCTGATCATACTTTTGGCAATGAATATGGCACCAATATCGCTTATGCTATTTATATGCAAACGCCATTTACGTATTTACAACAAAATGTGACGTATGATTCAAGCAATGAACCGTCTAAATGTGATACGTGGGATGGAGCAGATGATTTTATAAAACTCACCAAGAGAATTTTGCAAAATTTTGTAAACTTCTCACCGGAGATTAGTTCTGCACAATATAAAATGTGTAATTATTTTTTTGGCTACGATTGTATCAAAACACGTCATGAACTTTTAACTTTACTAAAAGCAGCCGAAGATTTTCATTAAGTAGTCGTCGCTGAAAAACGTATTCACTGTTAGTTAGTCGAGGCGGTAAAAACCCATTTTTAGGGGTTTTTTGCGGG
>CAYJHV010000401.1:0-1781 GCA_964369825.1 uncultured Desulfovibrionaceae bacterium
AACCACCCCGTCAGCTTCGCTGCCACCCCTCCTCGGGAGGGGAATTTTAAATAGTTGTTTTATTACGAAATTCTATTGTCTAATCCTCGTGATAGGAATTTTAAATAGCTGTTTTACTGTGAAAACATACTGTCTAAATTCCCCTCCCGAGGAGGGGTGGCAGCGAAGCTGACGGGGTGGTTTCAAAAGAAATAGTCACATAAATCCATAATAATAACATACCTTTCAAGTTTTAGCCAGAACTTTCAATTTAGATGCGTAAGCCCCAAAAGCAAAAAAGCCTAAGCTTGACATAAAAGGCTTTAGCTGTAAATGTGTGTCACTAAATTTTACACATATTGCACCTGAGGAAAATTATGCTTACAATTGATATTGAACAACAAATGGCTCAAATTACCAGAGGCATCAACGAACTTATTGATGCCGATGAATTACGAAAAAAAATTTTACGTGGTAAACCACTCACTGTGAAGGTTGGCTTTGACCCCACTGCACCGGATTTACATCTCGGGCACACAGTGGTTATGCATAAAATGAGGCACTTTCAAGAGCTTGGGCATAGGGTCGTCTTTCTTATCGGTGACTTTACCGGTTCCATCGGAGATCCTTCCGGCAGAAATGAAACAAGACCTCCTCTTACTAGAGAACAAGTGCTTGCCAATGCAGAAACGTATAAAAAGCAAGTATTTAAAATTTTAGACCCTGAAAAAACCGTTGTGGAATTTAATTCCAAATGGCTTGGCGAAATGGGTGCGGCAGACTTTATTCGTCTTGCATCTCGTTATACTGTGGCACGTATGCTTGAACGTGACGATTTTGAAAAGCGTTACAAAGAACAACGCCCTATTGCCGTACATGAGTTTTTATATCCCTTATGCCAAGGTTATGATTCTGTTGCTTTGCAGTCTGATGTGGAGATGGGCGGTACCGACCAAAAATTTAATCTCTTGGTGGGGCGACATTTACAATCCCAATATGGGCAAGAAGGGCAATGCATACTAACTATGCCCCTCCTTGTGGGCACAGACGGTGTACGTAAAATGAGCAAATCTTATGGCAATTACATTGGCATCGACGAAGCTCCCTCCGATATTTTTGGAAAAGTCATGTCCATTTCCGATGAACTCATGTGGTCATATTATGAACTGCTCTCGACGCAAAGCCTTGAAGAAATTGCTGTGCTCAAAACCAAGGTTGAAGATGGCAGTTTACATCCAAAAATTGCCAAAGAAGATTTGGCCGAAGAAATGGTCAGTCGTTATCACAGCGAGAATGCCGCCAAAGAAGCACGCCAAGGTTTTAATGCTGTCTTTGTGGGAGGCGCTGTTCCTGAAGATGCCCCTTGTTATGAATGCAAAGAAGGCGAAGACAGCACACCTCCGCTATTTTTAGAAGCGGCAGGTCTTGTGAAATCTCGTGGCGAAGCACGTCGCCTTATTAAAGAAAATGCGCTCAGCATCAATGACGAGCGTTGCATAGATGCACAAACACCATTAAAGGCAGGCAATTACATTATTAAGCTTGGCAAGAAACGCTTTTTGCGTTTGACCGTTGTTGCATAAGCAGTATAACATTTGAGCAAGCACCCTTTAAGAATATTCACTTCCAATGGGTGCTTGCTCAAAAATACATATAATCCTTATGAATCAAAGTATATCGCCAAGGTTATACAGTGTTTCATTTAAGATATATGTTTAAGCCAAGCTACTCTTGTTCAAAGGCATAGGTGCCGACACCAAGCAAGCGTTTATCGTCATCATAGGCTTTGACAACATATTGAT
>CAYJHV010000402.1:0-1763 GCA_964369825.1 uncultured Desulfovibrionaceae bacterium
ATACATTTTCTTCTGAGCATATCTTCTTAAATATTTTTATAAATTTTTGAACTAAGCAGAAGAGCATACTTCATAAATATATAAAATATAATTGTTGTTCTTATAATTTAATAACTTATAAATATTTTATTTATCGAATATTTATGAAGATATGCTTAAAAGAATAACAGTGAACTTCTATATATTTATGAAGTATGCTTTTTTGCTTAAGATTAAAATTGGGTATAGTAAAAATAATATCACTATTTGCCATTTAAACAGAAAATTGTCAGCAATTCAAATTACCTTTCACCGCATAAAAAGTCTAGTAGTTTTTCATAAGATTTTTTTAACGAAACAAATACAGTATCAGACAAAATATTGACACCACGATAAATCAGAATATAAAAATCTAATATTTTAAATAGATACAAAAATGGCAAAATATTTGCAAAAGCAAATCAAACGGATTCACCTTTATCCTAAGCATTTTTTCACAAATGTTCAATAAATAATATGCTTATAACAAGTTGAACTAAACGAATAATGATTAAATTTTTATTTTTTGTGAAGTATGCTCTTTAACCTAGATGAGGAAAAGTTATGAACGAACCAACATTATCTCAAAGACTTGTTTCACATTTGGCTTCTGCCTTACATTATACCTGCTATGCCGGTGCTTCAATTATGATCGCCATTTTGCTTGTGGGTTTTGTACCGCAAATGGAGGGAACTGAGGTTCGTCGTTTCGTCAATAAGGATGTTGCCACATTACGTCCGGAAGACTATCCAAAACCCATTGAAGCACATGGTACTTGGTCCATACGTTCCTTGGCTACCAAAAATGTTCTTCACTATGAATATGAAGATAAAAATAAACAAAAAAACGTAAAAGCACAACAATGGGTTGAATTCTCACAAAATGATATATTCTTAAATACCATCATGGGCAATAAAAGTTTTGAACACACTGCCACCTCATTGGCATTGGTTCTGGCCCTTGAAGCCAATATGCTTGGGCATGGCGGTATGGGTCTTGTGAGTAAAGAATTAAGCCGACATGGTGAAGCCCTCACCCAAAATGGCACTCCCATACGTTGGGCGCAAACTTCTGCCAAATTGACCAATATGCGTGATGCAAATATCCAAAAAGCCAGTCTTGATCTTTTATGCGATTTGGGGCGTCCGTCTCTTGACGCTTTGCAACTGAGATTATTTTCCCGTGATACAGGTCCTTATGGGTACGTGCCAAAGGTAAGCGGCAGTGTTGCCGAACGTGCCCTGCTCTACAGAGATATAGTGAAAGAAGTTTCCAAAAAATTTAACATACGTGAATCACTTATCATGGCAATTATCCAAACTGAAAGCGCATTTAAGCCGCATGTGGTCAGCCCTGCTCGTGCCATGGGACTTATGCAACTGTTACCCGGTACTGCGCACAGTATGCATAAATATGTGTATGGAAAAAGTGCAAATCTTGGCTTTGAACAAATTACACATCCTGAAATGAATATTACCTTAGGTGTTGCCTTCATCAAACTTATGATGACACAATATTTTCATCAAATCCATGACCTACGTTCCCGTGAATATTGTACCATAGCTTCCTATAATATGGGTCCCGGCAGATTGTTTCCTTTCTTTGGTCGCACAAAAAGTCAAGCCATAGCCAACATCAACGCCTTGGGACCAGACGAAGTGTACAGACGCCTTGTTACCGGCTTACCTTACAGAGAAACTCGTGCTTACTTAAATCAAGTGAGCGCACGTGATAAGCATTACAA
>CAYJHV010000403.1:0-1761 GCA_964369825.1 uncultured Desulfovibrionaceae bacterium
TGACTACCGTCAACGCTCCAAAGACCTTGCGCAATGAATTGCGCAGAGGTCTTAGTTCGAATCTAAATTTGCTTATTTGCCGGTTGGAACTTTATTGTATTTTTTTCCACCAAGCATCAAAAACTTGCTCATGATTGTTCAGTTCAATAATTTGCCCAATCATTGGGGTGAGTAAAGAGTAGTTTTTATCCTTACTGGCTGCTTCCATCATGTCCAACGGTGCTTTCCAAGGATGTAGAGCAATGGCAAATTTGCTGTTATGGCATGGGAGAACACGTTTGGCACCAAGTTCTTCTGCAGCTTTTGCGGCATGTTCCGGCAGAAGATGAATATGAGGCCAACCGTCGGGATTAAATTGACCCACATCCAATATTGTCAGGTCAAAGGTACCTAATTTTTGAGCTATTTCAGGAATATGCTTTCCATAACCGGTATCGCCTGTATACAATATTTTTAATTCCGGTGTCATAAGCGCAAGCCCTGACCACAGCGTTTTATTTTTATCAAAAAGACGGCTTGAATAATGACGTGCCGGTAAGATATGTAAATGCACTTCATTACCTAGATCAACCTTGTCATACCAATATCCTTCCCAAATTTCTTCAGGTTTATAACCCCAGTGCTCCAAGTGCGCACCAACGCCAATGGGGGCAAAAACTTTTTTGACTTTGCCGTGCATGGCCTTCATCACATCATAATCCAAGTGATCATAATGATCGTGGGAAATAAGAATATAGTCAATGGGAGGCATATCATCCACAGTATAGACGTTGGTACCATCAAATGCTCTGTTTAATATGGAAAATGGAGCGGCATAAGGGCTGAAAACCGGATCGATGAGCATGTGCAAGCCATTGAGCTGTATATAAAAAGAGGAATGCCCTAGGGGAACAAGAATATTTTGCTTGGGACTATTTTTGGCAAGTGCTTTTAAATCTGTTTTTACTGTGGGAATTGCTTGCTTTGGAGTACGATCGCCACCTTTATTAAAATGTATATCATACATTCTCATAATAAAGGAGTCTTTGGTTAAATTTGTGGGATCAGATTCGGTATTGGAAAAGACACCATCCTTAAAGTTCGGATATTGTTTCATCTTTTCAAGGCGTTCTCCGCTTGGGACGGCACCAAAACGCTCATGATTAAGTTCAAAATAAACATATCCACCAAGAGCCACACCGGCAAGTACCAAGAAAAGCAAAATTTTTTTCATTTTATTTCTCATCTTTAAATATAGAATTTATAATAAATATTTAATATTATTATTTGAAGTAAAGCTGCGATACAGGCAAAACAGTAAAATAAAGTGTAAAAAATGCACGTTACCACTGAATGTAATAATTTGCAGCGTTCAAATTCCAGCATTACAAGGAAGATTGTTTGTATCACGATAAGTGCTATAATGGAAAATTATTTAAAATTCAACAATTTTATTATTCTCCAATAAAACTAAATAATTAAAAGATCTATGTTTTTTAATTCCAAAAAAATTTTCGTACTATTCGTGCTAATTTATAATATCTCTATAGCAATTTGATTTTTGTTGGGTATATTGTAATAATATATTCATCGGAGGCAAGCAATTTTACCATGACGTGTCAAAAGTAGAGACCTCAAGTTGAGCTTAAATCGATTACTAAAGACCTCTGCGCACACTTTTTTTGTGCGTAGATACAAAATTATATTTTGCACATAGAACTATATAAGAAAATGTGGCTTTTGCCTTAACTCAGTAAAAATAAAATAAAGTTATTTTTTAGG
>CAYJHV010000404.1:0-1755 GCA_964369825.1 uncultured Desulfovibrionaceae bacterium
CTAAAAATAATTCATCAAACTATATCACTATTTTTGAATAAAGCAAGGTACTAGGTTAATTTTAAAGCTTTTTTATTTATGATGAAATTAAAAACAGTATACAAATCTTAGAAATTTAACTATGTAACATATTAGTAATATAGAATATAATTTTTGTGGAAGAATCGTATGATAATCAGTGCATCACGCAGGACGGACATTCCTTCTTATTTTGGCGAATGGTTTTTGAACAGATTGCGTCAAGGTTATGTGTTTATACCAAATCCTTATAATAAATCTCGTTATTCAAAGGCAAGTTTAAACCGTGAATCTGTGGATATAATAGTTTTTTGGACTAAAAACCCCCTTCCTTTTTTGAAATATTTGCCGGAAATTGATGCCATGGGCTATCCATACTACTTTCAATTTACCCTTACCCCTTACGGTAAAGCAACGGAAAAAAATTTACCGCATAAAAATAAATTACTAGAAACATTTGTAAATTTGAGTCAGAAAATTGGAAAACACAGGATTGTGTGGCGATATGACCCTGTTATTATAAATGATATTTATACTGTCGATTACCATGCAGAAAAATTTGCATATATGGTAAATATTTTGTCAAAGCACACTGACAGATGCATTATAAGTTTTGTGGATAATTATAAAAATGTTTACACACGCATGGGGAAAGATCCTGCTTATGCCATGAACAATGAGAATATGTTTGCCGTGGCGAAAATATTTTCAGAGTTGGCAAAAATTCATAACTTGGAACTTTATACTTGCTCAGAAGAAATAGATTTGGAGGTTCTCGGTATTCAGCAAGGTTCTTGCATTGATAGGAAAATCATAGAAAAAATTCTTGATGCCCCAATTAATGTTTTAAGAGATAAAAATCAACGCCCACAATGCCTTTGCGTTGAAAGTATTGATATCGGTACTTATAATTGCTGTGCCAATGGTTGTAACTATTGTTATGCTTTAACAAGCGAACTGTCGGCATTCAACAATATGAAAAGGCATAATCCCAAGTCATCTGTACTCATAGGTGAAATACCTTCCGATGCTATAATTACAGAAAGAAAAAATGTAAGCGTCATTGAAAAACAACGGTTACTGCCTATTCCTTTCATGAAAAGATAATTATTTTTATTGAATTTGTATATGATTATTATTGCAAAAAAAATAGCGTTCATCACAAACGCTATTTTCCTTAATCGGTATATTTTAAAACCCAATACATTATAATGCAAGTTGCATTTGGGAGTTAAGACTATACTGCTTTAAATTTCTGTTAAGAACTAAACTATTTCTTCATTCATCTCATGCTCTAAAGTGTGCTCAACACCATTTTGCATCATGAGAGGAATGCGTTCCTCGGCACTGTATTCAAACATAACAGCCGTACCGAAGCAGGAAAAATATCTACTGCCATCGGGATGGAAGGCAACATTTTCCGTATAACCAACAATAGCTTGCGCTCCTTTATTGATGGCTCTGCTTGCCATGCCAAAAAAGGCTTCATCGGAGTCGTAACCTCGACAACATACCAAGCCAAGAACCTTTATTATTCTACGTCCTTCCACCTGATGTGTTGTAACCACAGGAAAACGTCCCGAAAGAAAAATTTCTTTCACTTTAACATTGGCAGAATCTTTGGTGGGACGGGTTTCTAACTTTTTCTTCTTTTTTGAACTATCACCGAGCAAAAACAGCATAGCTACCTCCTTGATTTCAGTATTTACTATGCAAAAGTCTTGCCAAAAAAAATTA
>CAYJHV010000405.1:0-1754 GCA_964369825.1 uncultured Desulfovibrionaceae bacterium
TCCCTTGGACAAGAATCCATTGACAGCGGTATGCTTGCCGCAAGCGTCGGAGCCATTGCTGTAATAATTTTTATGTTTATTTATTATGGAATGAGCGGACTTATTGCAGACCTCATGCTCGTTTTTACCATTACTATGTTGCTTGCCGGCTTGGCAGCCTTTGGCGCCACCCTTACTTTGCCGGGTATTGCCGGAATTGTGCTGACCATTGGTATGGCAGTGGATGCCAACGTGCTGATTTTTGAACGCATTCGAGAGGAGTTACGCCGAGGTTTGAGTCCTTTGGCGGCTGTCTCTGCCGGTTTTGATCGGGCATCTTTGTCCATTGTGGATTCAAATTTGACCACCATTATTGCCACCATTGTACTCTATCAATTTGGCACAGGACCGGTACGCGGCTTTGCGGTCACCCTTTCTCTTGGGATAATAGCCTCCATGTTTACGGCGGTATTTGTATCTCGAGGTATTTTTGAAGTCTGGGCAAGAAAGTCCAAAGCCATCAATATATAAGGAATAAGGATTTGTCATGGGTTTTTCATTCATAAAAGATAATACCAATATAGATTTTGTGAGCAAACGTAAAATTGCTTACGTTATTTCAGCACTTTTTATTTTGGTGGGCATAGGCTATATGGCTTTGCATGGCGGTCCTCGTCTTGGCATTGACTTTGCCGGCGGTGTAGTGGTGCAAGTGGACTTTGCCAAAGCGGTGGAAGATAATTTACTCAAAAAAAGTCTTGATATCCCTGAACTTCCCGGTATCAGCACACAGCGTTTCGGTGATGATGGTCGAGAATATCTTTTACGTTTTTCCACGGTGGATGCCAATGCCGTGCAATTACGTGAAAATGTGGAAAAAGCCTTGAGCAAAGCTTTTCCGGACAATAAAGCCAATATTGTAAGACTTGAGCAGGTGGGTCCAAAGGTGGGGGCAGACCTTACCAATAAGGCGCTGGAGGCCATGTATTATGCCGTCTTGCTTATTGCAGTCTATATTTCCGGTCGCTTTGAACAGCGTTGGATGACGGCGGCACTTATGACCGTTGCTCTTTGGGGCAGTATGTACGGCATGGGCTTTACCGGACTTGGCATGGGTTATTTGGTTATTGTCGCTTTAATAATAACTGTTGGTATTTGCTGGAAGTTACGCTTAAATTTTGCCCTTGGAGCCATTGTTGGGCTTTTACACGACGTATTCATAACCGTTGGTATTTTAAGTATTCTTGGTACCGAGCTTGACCTGAACGTGGTAGCCGCACTTTTAACGCTCATCGGTTATTCTTTGAACGATACCATTATCGTCTATGACAGGGTACGGGAAAACTTACGTAAAATGCAAGATCTTAGTTTGAAAGACATCATTAATAAAAGTGTGAACCAAACTTTGTCTCGTACTATCTTAACTTCCGGAACCACCATGGCAGCAGCTTTGGCGTTATTTGTTTTAGGAGGCGGTATTATATATGATTTTGCTTTGACCATGCTCATTGGAGTGGTTGTTGGTACTTTTTCTTCCGTCTATGTTTCTTCAGCCATCTTACTTGCCCTTGGCAAAACAGAAGATTATGTGCGTGCTGAAGCAGAAGAAGAATATGAAAAGCCGGGAGAGCATGGTATAGTTTAAATACTTTGAGTGTAAAGAATTTTTATATTTTCCTTAATTTAGATATTGTCAAAAAGCAAAGAGGTATTATCTTTTCTCATTGATAGGGAAATAATTATTTAAGCTATACTTCCTTGATGAAGATTATCTT
>CAYJHV010000406.1:0-1744 GCA_964369825.1 uncultured Desulfovibrionaceae bacterium
AACTTGTAAGTTTTGCACAAAAAAATAATATCGAATTAGTGATACCCGGACCTGAGCTTCCTCTGGTTTATGGTTTGGTGGATGCTATGAAAGATGTCGGCATAGCCTGCTTTGGACCGGACAAATACTGTGCGCAGCTTGAAGGCAGTAAAAGTTTTGCCAAAGGTGTGATGGCTGCTGCCAATGTACCTTGCGCCAAGGGAGCGCATTTTAGCAATCATGCTGCCGCTCGTACGTACATACGAGAGCACGGTGCGCCCATTGTTGTGAAGGCAGATGGTCTTGCTGCCGGTAAGGGTGTTGTGGTGGCTCAAGGTGTGGAAGAAGCCATTGAAGCTTTAGATTCAATCATGTTGAATAAAGTTTATGGTGAAGCCGGCAGTACGGTGATTCTTGAAGAGTGTTTGGTGGGCGAGGAGCTTTCTTTTCTCTGTTTTTGTGATGGAAAACATGCCGTAGCCTTGCCCTCCGCTCAGGACCACAAAGCCATTTTTGACGGTGACCAAGGACCAAATACCGGAGGCATGGGGGCGTATTCGCCGGCACCTCTTGTACAAGAAAGTCAATATCAGGAACTTATTGAACAGGTTATTAATCCTATATTGCGAGAGCTTGGTACTTCCATGCATCCTTATAAGGGCATTTTATATGCCGGGCTTATGATGACGGAGCAAGGTCCCAAAGTTTTGGAATACAATTGTCGTTTTGGGGATCCCGAATGCCAACCTCTGTTGATGCGTTTACAAACGCCACTTGACCAAGTTATGCTTGCCTGCGTTGAAGGAAATTTGGGCAATATAAACGTGAAATTTAGCGAAGAGGTGGCGGTTGGTGTTGTTGTGGCAGCCGAAGGTTATCCTCAAGAATATGCCAAAGGCATGGAAATAACAGGTATTGATGCCGCAGAAGCTTTGGGAAATGTAAAGGTTTTTCATAGCGGCACCAAAATTCAAGAGGGTAGGGTGCTTGCCAACGGCGGACGAGTGTTGTGCGTTACCGCTCTTGGAGCCGATTTGCAAAAAGCGCAAGAAAAAGCTTATGCGGCCGTGGCAAAAATTCAGATGGACAATGCCTATTATCGTAAAGATATTGCCGACAAAGGCTTAAATCGTTTGAAAAATATTACCGGAAAAGTATAAGGAAAAAATATGGCACAAGTAGCAATTTTTATGGGATCGGCTTCCGATGAAGCACAAGTAAGTCCTTGTGTGGAAATTTTGAAAAAATTAAATATTACCTATTGTTTTACGGTAACTTCTGCCCATCGTACCCCTGAGCGCACGGAAAAATTGGTGGACGCTTTGGAAAATGCCGGCGTACAAGTTTTCATTTGTGCGGCAGGCATGGCAGCACATTTGGCAGGTGCCGTGGCCGCTCGTACCATTAAACCCGTCATCGGCATACCCGTTTCCGGTACAGCTCTTGCCGGAGCCGATGCGCTGTATTCCACGGTGCAAATGCCCCCGGGATTTCCTGTGGCAACGGTGGCAACAGATAAAGCCGGCGCACGCAATGCCGCTTGGCTTGCTGCCCAAATTTTGGCTTTGCAAGACAGCGAACTTGGAGAAAAAATAATTCAAGCTCGTGAGCAGTTTAAAAGCGATGTGGATAAAGCCGGCGCTGAAATTATGGAAAAATATCAATCTTTTACATTGCTGTTTTAATGTTAATTTTAGAGTTTTCCGGGGTAGGGATCTTTTTGAAAAAAGGTCTCCTCCCCCAGACCCCCGCGCTGCTCTCGATT
>CAYJHV010000407.1:0-1734 GCA_964369825.1 uncultured Desulfovibrionaceae bacterium
GTCCTGCTGACGGCGATGTTGTTTATACTCCACATGGTGAACCCGAAAAACGCAAGGAAGAGCGTTAAAATACATACTTGTGGGTTGATTTTAATTGTAAAAACTTTCTGGGGGATAGTCTTTTTGAAAAAAGGTCTCCTCCCCCACAAGAAAAAAAATCCACTACTGAGGGGAATCTTTATGAAAAAAGGTGCAGTCTTATATCTTTTTTTATGCTTTTGCATTTTTCTTTTGAATACTCCTGCTCTATGCTTTGCAGGTCCTGCCGATGAAAATAGTCCTGCTTATGCTGTGCAAAAAGCAGCGGGACGTGGAAATATAAACGCTGTACGTAAATTCTTAAAACAAAAAAACCGTTATCAAGATTTTGATTACCAAAGTGGAAAAATTCTCGCCTTTGTGGAGGCCGCTAAACATGGGCATAACAGTATTATTCGTCTTTTATTACAAAACAAGGTAGATGTTAATGCTGTTGACGACGGCGATGATATGACAGCATTGAGTGCTGCAGCCATGGCAGGACACCTCAGTACCATGCGTATGCTTATCAATTATAAAGCTTCGGTGAACATAAGACCGGATCCCGGGGGTACCACCGCTCTTATGTATGCCGCACAAAAAGGACAAATAAAAGCTATGCGTGTACTCTTGGCTCACGGTGCCGAAGTGAACGTTTATAGCGACAATGGCCGCACAGCTCTTATGTATGCCGCTGAGCATGGTTCATTGCCTGCGGTAAAACTTTTAATTGAGCATAAAGCCGATGTGAATAAGCATCCAAATAAACAGGAATATGGAGACTTTACGGATACTATGGCATTTAGTCCCCTTATGTTTGCTGCCTACGAGGGACATTTGCCTGTGGTGCACTTGCTTTTAAAACATGGAGCCATGATAGATGCCCAAGGAAGCTACGGAACAGCCTTTATGCTTGCCTGCGAAAAAAAGCAACTGCCCATGGCCAAACTTCTTTTGAGCAAAGGTGCCAATGTTAATGCCACCAATGATGATGGAGAAACAGCCTTAATGTTGGCCACCAAAGCCAAGGATCAAGATGTGGTACAGTGGCTTTTGGAAAATGGGGCTTTAATACAAAAGTAAGTTTTATTATTTCAATTGTATATATTAAAAAATGCTATACACAAGGAGATATGCCATGCTAAGATATTTTCAAAAATCCACAGCGTACATTTTCGGCTTTATTTTGTTTATGATTTGCTCTGCAACGCTTTCCCATGATAATGTCCATGCAGCTACCAAGGATATCAAAATGTATGATATGTCACAAGCCCCCAAGTTCTTACAAAAGTTATATATTCCGGATTTTCTTGCTTTTGTCAGCGGTAATACCGAAGTAACACCGCCGACTGCTTTGCATAAAGGCTATTTCACCTCCGGCGATAATGTACGTGAGTTTTTTCTTGGGGCAAAATATCTGCAAAAATATGGAGAAAAATTAGCGTCGTATTTGGATTTCCTCGAAAAGAACGGTTTTAAATTTAAATCCGGCTGGGAAGGCTTTTATACTCTTGAAAAGAAAATCAATGGAGCATATGTTCAACTTATTGTGGGGAGCTATATGACAGATATTGAAGGCATTGGCATTATTATTTCTGTAGATAAGCAAGCGCATCCGCCGGCTCCAAGTTATCATAATGTACGCTGGAATGAATAAGAGCTTATCCGTAAATAACGTATCGTGGCCGATTACTGCGTCAAAGCACATTTTTCCTC
>CAYJHV010000408.1:0-1713 GCA_964369825.1 uncultured Desulfovibrionaceae bacterium
ATTCGCCAAAATAAATATCGCCGGCATCATAAACTTTTTGCATAAATTTTTGCACGCAAACTTTGTGCTTAGCATCTGTTGTACGGATAAAATCGTCATTGGCTATGTGTAAATCTGCCCAAAGCTGTTTGAATTCACCGCTGATGCTATCTACAAAACTTTGCGGCTCAAGCCCTGCTTTTTCGGCGGCTTGAACGATTTTATCGCCGTGTTCGTCGGTACCGGTAAGAAAAAAAGTTTCTTGTCCGAGGCATTTATGAAAACGCATCAAGGAATCGGCTACGATGGTGGTATAGGCATGTCCAAGATGTGGCTTTGCATTGACATAATAAATGGGGGTAGTAATATAAAATGCTGACACGATATTTTCCTTTATCTATTTTTTATTTTTCTTTTTTTGAGGCGCAAGTCCAAAAATGCCGCTGCCGTTTTCATCTTCAGGCATATTTTCTTTTGAACTTGCATTTTTAGCCGGCTTTGGTGATGTTTTTAGAGGGCATCTGCCACGCAAAGCATAGGGATCTTCAGTATAGGCATAGGCATCATCTTCAAGATTATCCAAAGTTACCACCAATAAACCATCATCAGGCGGCAAAGCTTTTTTTACTTTGCTTGCTTTGGAGCTGTGATTGTGATCGTCAGAGCCTTTGGGGCTAATAGCTTTCCACTCCTCCAAAGGCATCTCCACTTCGTCGTTATTATCACCTTGTACCACTATGGAATTGTTAAACATATTTGCTCGTAAAACACGTAAAGGACCGGCGCTGGTTTGGTATTTTTTTCCAATTTTTGGGCATTGATTTTGAAAATTATCATAATTTTCTTGCTCAAAGGAGAGGCAGCATAAAAGTCTGCCACAAATACCCGATATTTTTATTGGATTAAGAAAAAGGCTTTGCTCTTTGGCCATACGAATGGTTACAGGTGCAAATTTGCGTAAATAACGCCTGCAACAACATACCATACCGCAAGAACCAACAGCTCCAATCATTTGTGTTTCGTGCCTGACGCCAATTTGTCTTAATTCAATGCGTGTGCGGTATTCTCGCACAAGGTCTTTGACGAGTTCCCGAAAATCAATACGTGAAGGGGCAGTAAAATAAAAGATGTATTTGCTGCGATCAAAAAATACCTCTACATCCACCAGCTTCATATCAAGTTCACGCTCGATAATGCATTTTTTGCAATACGTAAAAGCTTCTTGGGAGATGCTGATATTATCGTGGGCAGTTTGGCAATCTTCAGCTGACGCCATACGCACTATGGGCGAAAGTTCCATATTTTGCATTTCTGAAGGCAAATGTTCCAAAAAAAGATCCACATGCCCAAAACCTATACCTTGTTCTGTATCCACGATAACGGCATTGCCCATGGAAAGCGGTATATCAGAAGTAAAATAGTAAAGTTGCCCATTGGAGCGAAAACGAATTCCAACAATCATTATATATACCTTTTGAAATGCTGATGCATTTTTTTGCTCTTCTATAAAATTGTGCTTATATTTCACCTTAAATGCAATCTTCAACTTTTTTGCATCGGATTGCATATTTTAGGTTGTGTATGTCATTCACTCATACTTTTTTAATAAAGCCTGAAAATGTACTATTTGTTTCACTATCCGGCAAGCCCAACATACTTAGCTAGATTTCACATTCTGTCAATGAAAGACATGGCGTCAAATGTATTTTTGTGCGATTCCAATTTATTTTATTT
>CAYJHV010000409.1:0-1701 GCA_964369825.1 uncultured Desulfovibrionaceae bacterium
TAAAATGTAACCTTGGGGGATGCTTTTTGCGCTAGCAAAAGTTTTCCCCTCCCCCACAAAAAAATAACAAAATCTTCACCATATTATGCAAGTATACTGCCATCGGGCATAGGAGTTTGCACTGTAATAAGTTCAAGTTTACCGTCTTTTTCGGCGGTAAGAACCATGCCGTGCGACATTAATCCTCGAATTTTGCGTGGAGCAAGATTTGTTACGACGCAAACTTGTTTACCAACGAGGGTTTCAGGGGCAAAAAACTCTGCCAATCCCGATAAAATTTGTCTTGGGGCTTCTTCTCCAAGGGAAATTTCAAGGCGTAAAAGTTTGTCGGCATTGGGATGTTTTTCGGCAAGTAAAATGGTACCCACTCGCATATCTACTTTTTTGAAGTGCTCAAAATCTATTTCACTTATTGCTGTTTGGTCATTGGAGGCAGCGGAGTCTGATTTTTTTTCTTCTTTCTTTGCTTTTTCCTGAACACCGGAAGTGCTTTTTTTCTCAGCTTTAACTTTGGCATTATGTTGTACTTTGGGCGTTTCAATGCGTGGAAAAAGGTTGGAGGCTTCGGCTAAGACGGTACCTGCAGTGAGCGTACCGAAAGTATCCAGTTCAACATGAAGATTAATATTGTCGGTATTTTGCCCCAATTGGCTAAGCATAGCCTCGGAGGTTTGCGGCATAATTGGCCATAGTGCCAAGGCAATTTTACGCATGGATTCAAGCAGGGTATACATAACCGCCGTCAATCTTTCCATATTGCCTTGCTTTGCCAATGCCCACGGTGCTTGCGTGTCCACATATTTATTGAGTGAGCGCACAAACTCCCATAATGCCTCAAGCCCTTGCGACATGCGCATATGACTGAAGAGCTGCACATAGTTTTGCAGTGCCGCCTTGGCAGCTTCTTGTACTAAGCGATCATCAGCATGTTCAAATATGGCTTTTGGCACAATTTTATTAAAATATTTTGCATTCATGGCAAGAACACGACTAAATAAATTTCCAAGGTCATTGGCAAGGTCGGCATTTATACGGGTAATCATGCCTTCTTCGGTAATGGAGGCATCGGCACCAAAATGCATTTCCCGTAAAAGAAAATAACGGAAAGCATCAAGACCAAAACGGCGGCTTGTTTCGAGAGGGTCCACCACATTACCCAAGGATTTTGACATCTTGGTATCACGAACCAACCAATAGCCATGTACATTTAAATGTTTATAAATGGGGAGATTGGCAGATTTAAGCATGGTTGGCCAAAAAATGGCATGAGGCTTTAAAATATCCTTGGCCACAAGATGTTCTCCCGGCCAGAATTGAGTATATTCGGGATTTTCTACTTCTTGATCGTCCCAATTGAGTGCCGTTATATAATTGAGCAAAGCATCAAACCAAACATAGCAAACATAATCTTTATCAACGGGGAGCTCAATGCCCCAAGGCAAACGGGAGGTGGGGCGTGAAATACATAAATCTTCCAAAGCACCGCTTTCCAGCATGGCGAGAACTTCATTTTTATAGCGTTCGGGACGAATAAAGTCGGGATTTTGTTCAATATGCTCTTTAAGCCACGGTAGGTATTTGGACATTTTGAAAAAATAATTTTTTTCGCTGATAAATTCCGGTTTATTTTGATGTTGTGGGCACAGACCGTTTTCCAATTCCTTTTCCGTGTAAAACCGTTCGCAGCCATAGCTATAATGT
>CAYJHV010000410.1:0-1700 GCA_964369825.1 uncultured Desulfovibrionaceae bacterium
GTGCCGACACCAAGCAAGCGTTTATCGTCATCATAGGCTTTGACAACATATTGATAGATACGTCCATTGTCAGCAGCAGGAGGGCAAGGTCCGGTATAATAACGGGTCAATGCGCCCTCAGGTATAACA
The DNA here is from genome assembly GCA_964369825.1 of uncultured Desulfovibrionaceae bacterium. Lineage (GTDB taxonomy): Bacteria > Desulfobacterota > Desulfovibrionia > Desulfovibrionales > Desulfovibrionaceae > CAYJAD01. Next base: position 130 of record CAYJHV010000410.1, read on the forward strand.
GCTACACGATCACCATCGTATTCGTAACTTCCGCCGCCATGCATGGGGCCGGACTTTGTGGTATCTTCCAAAGTGATTTCGAAACGAACGGTACCGGCAGGCGGAGAGTCGATTTCTATTTCCGGTGAAATTCGTGAGCAACGATGGGTTTCATTTAAATCAACAGATACTTCCAGCTCTCTTTTCAAATCAGGAGCAGGTGGAACATATTCTTTGCCACATGCTGTGAGCAAGAGCATTGAAAGTAAGGCTAAAGGCAAAAAACGCATAATATTCTCCTATAAAATTATATAATGTGTTTATAAACTAGAGTTTGTAAAATGGCAATATGTCATGTATACAAAAAAAGGAGCTTAAATGTCAATTTTATCCCATAGGGTTTCCGGTTATGTTAAAAACGCTTCATGGATTCGTAAAATGTTTGAAGCAGGAGCACAACTTAAGGCAGAGTTTGGTGCTGAGAATGTATATGATTTCAGCTTGGGAAATCCTGATTTACCGCCACCGGCTTCGGTAGCCAGGGGACTTGAAAAGCTTTTGACCAAAGCCCACGAACCTTTTGCCTTTGGCTATATGCCAAATGGCGGTTATCCTTGGGCAAGGCAAATGCTAGCTGAAGAAGTGAGCAAAGAACAGGGGCTTACAATCAATGCCGATGCTGTTTTACTTTCGTGCGGAGCTGCCGGCGGTTTGAACGCTTTTTTTCGTTCAGTGCTTAATGAAGGAGAAGAGGTTTTATCTTTTGCACCATATTTTGTGGAATATGGTTTTTATGCAGAAAATCATGGCGCAACTTTTCAATCTGTTCCCACAAAAAAAGATACTTTTGCCCCGGACATGCAAGCACTTCAAGCTGCCATATCTGAAAAAACAAGAGTGCTTATCATAAATTCACCCAATAATCCTACCGGCGTTGTCTACAGCGCCGAACAATTGCAACAAGTGGTGGACGTTCTCAGTGAAGCTTCAAAAAAATATGCAAAACCCATTTGGTTGCTTGCCGATGAACCTTATAGATTTTTGGCCTTTGATGGGATAGATGTACCTTCTGTGCTTCCTATGTATAAATATTCAGTGGTGGTTTCGTCCTTTTCAAAAAATCTTTCTTTACCCGGTGAAAGGCTGGGTTATGTCATCGTTTCCCCTTTACTTTTCCAAGATTCCGGAGAAGGTACGGAGCTTATGGGAGCTTTGACTTTATGCAATAGAATTTTAGGTTATGTAAATCCTCCGGTGGTAGGTCAACATATTATGGCAGCCGCCCTTGGTTCGCAAGTGGATGTGGGTATTTACAAGTCTCGCCGTGATGCCATGGCAGAGGTTTTAAGCGAAGCCGGCTATGAATATCAAATGCCACAAGGGGCATTTTACTTTTTCCCAAAAGCTCCCGGCGGTGACGATGTAGCTTTTGTACAAAGGTTATTGGAACAAAAAGTACTTGCCGTACCCGGAACAGGTTTTGGCGGTCCCGGGTATTTTCGCTTAACTTTTTGTGTTGATGAATCAGTTATCCGCAATAGCCTAACCGGTTTCAAAAAAGCTATCCAAAATTAATGCTTATGGTTCCATAT
>CAYJHV010000411.1:0-1699 GCA_964369825.1 uncultured Desulfovibrionaceae bacterium
ATTGCATAAATTTAGAACTATAACACACTTTTCAAAATTTAGATGCGTAAGCCCTGTTTCTATACACGAAAAAACATATAATTCACAATGAAAGTTTTATTGGTGGTTAGCGGTTAGCGGTTAGTGGTGAGGCTAAAGCATTTAAATGGAAACTTTCGGTCAAAACTTGAAATGTGTGCTATATTTCTACGTTTATACAGATGACAATAAATTTTTAAGATAATTTACATCTATTTCACTAGGTATCTGAGTAATTACCCTAGAAAGCTCTGATAAATCATTTTGTTCGGCACGAAGTTTAAAAGAAAGTAAAATGTATGCAAATATATGAAAAGATAATTTATTTTGATTTTTTATGTGAGTATTGTTCTCCATATTGCAAATATAACGTAACAATCTATGTTTATGTGTATTTTTTTGTTCATCAAAAGGTATGCTTGGCATAAAATCAGACTGCATAAAATATTGCAAGCCCATTCTTTGCGCCCTAAAATATTCTTGCATGGTCAGCGCATTGTCTTGTCTTTCTAGGTTGTTATCATGCTGTAAATAAAGACCTAAATCTTCGGGGATATGCCTGAAAGGATATATTGCCGCCATTTTGAGCCACATGTCATAGTCACCTGCAACCACATAGTTTTCGTCAAAAAAGCCAACTTCGTCATGCACTTTGCGGCGCCACATGGGCTGCGGTCCGATTTCGCAGCGCCTTAAAAGATTTATGTAATCAAAGGGCAACCAGCGAAAATGACCGGTAACGGGAGCAGAATGAAAAAGAGCATTTACCTTATTGGTTATGCGACAATCACCGTAAACCAGAGCCAGTTGAGGATTAGCATCAAGTTCTTTGGAAAGGCGTTCGAAAGCGTGAGGAGCATGGCGATCGTCGGCATTGGCATTGGTAATATATGTACCTTGTGACATTTTTATGCCTCTGTTCCAAGAAGCATAGAGCGTTTCACGTTCTTTTGTGCGTATATATTTAATATTACTATATTTATCTACAAATTCACCGGCGATGTCTCGTTCATTTTCAGGTGAATGTGCATCAATTATAATAACTTCCGTTTCTGAAAAAATGCTTTGTGCAACCAAATCTTCCAGACAAGCTTTTAAAAAACGTTCAGCTTTGTAGACAGATACTATGGCACTCACTTTATAGGTGTCTTTACTTTCAAAATTATGAAAACTCATACTTTCCCCATGTTTATAAATAACACATGCTTGGTGTATTATTTAGTAAGCATTTCATATTGTTCGGGTACCTTACGTTGTTCAACAGCTACCAGAAGCGTACCATCTTCCTCCACAGACAAAGGGCTTACCGGTAGTATACCGTGTAAGTGCTCTTGTGTCATATTTGAGGTGAGCAAAAGCTTGCAAGGCGCATAGTGAGCATCTACACCTTTGACAAATTTTTCTGCCTTTGCCTCTGTGATGGTATCAAAGACCACATGCAAAGTTTCTTCGTGCAGCAGTGTTTGCAAAAATTCATTTTTTTGTTTTTCCACCAAAGAACGTACCTTTGCTGCCCTTTGTAATTTTAGCTCATGCGGCACTTGCTCTCCAAAGGAAGCGGCGGCAGTATTTGGACGTATGGAATAGGGAAAGACATGTGCATAGCAAAGGTTTATTTCTTCTATGAAATTTAGTGTTTGCACAACGTCAGCATCGTCTTCACCGGCAAAACCCATTAATA
>CAYJHV010000412.1:0-1683 GCA_964369825.1 uncultured Desulfovibrionaceae bacterium
GAATATGTATGAAGATATGCTTATAAAATCAGGTGCATCAAAATTATGAAAAAATACTTACGTCATCTTGGTCCGGTGCTTATTTCCATCATTTTTGTGGGTGCCATGTATCTTTTATATAACAAGCTAAAAGCTTACAGTTTTGCACAAATTCAAGAAAGTCTCTCACAAATATCCAATTGGCGATTGTTGGCATCTGTTGGGCTAATGATTGTAAATTATCTTATCCTTGTGGGGTATGATTGGCTGGCATTGGTGGCCATAAAAAGACCTCTTCCCTTGCAAAAAGTTTCTTTGGTTTCTTTTATTGGGCAAACTGTCAGTTATAATTTCGGAGCCTTACTTGGCGGAACCACGGTACGTTATCGTTTTTATGCCACATGGGGTTTTTCGCTGCACGACATAGTTCGCCTTGTACTTATGCTGGCAGTAACCTTTTGGGTGGGCGCATTGGGGCTATGCGGTCTTGTTTTCATTGTTGCCCCTCCGGTTATTCCCGCTGAATTTTTAGATGCATTTCCCATTAAAGACGTACGCTTGCTGGGAGTGCTCTTATTGTCGGTAACGCTTATTTATTTTGTGGCCTGTCACTTTGTGCGCACTCCCATCAAGGTATTTGGGAAAGAATTTGCTTTTCCAACTTTAAAGATAGCCTTACTTCAAGCCTTTGTGGCAGGCGTAGATCTCATTGTGGCTGCCGGCTGTATGTATGTGCTCTTTTCTCCTGATTTGGGCGTAAGTTTCGGCCAATTCTTACCAAGCTATTTAATGGCTCAAGTGGCGGTGGTTTTAACGCATGTTCCCGGCGGCGTGGGCGTATTTGAACTGGTTATTTTACATTTAACGCATACTTCCAACGAGCAAATGGTCATAGCGGTGGTTTTATGCTTTCGTATTATTTATTTTATTCTTCCTTTACTTATGGCTGCGCTCTTGCTTGCCGTTTATGAAATACGCCATAACAAAGGCGTTTTGCGTAGTGCAGGGCGGTGGCTTTCGGTACTTTCACACAGCATAAACGCACGCATTACCTTTATTGTGGGTACTCTTTTACTTATTTTGACCGAATTGCCCGTGTGGCATAAAGGAACCTTGTTTCTCTCCATACCTTGGTCCCCTTCCATGGATATTTTATTGCAAGCAATGTGTACAATATGCGGAATGCTCTTGCTGTTCTTGGCCTATGGTTTGGAAATTCGACAAAATAAAGCTTGGTGGCTTACGGTCATATTTTTAAGCCTCGGTCTTGTGTGCGCCATATTAAAAGGTTTACACTTATATTTGGCAAGCATGATTTTCATGCTCTTTCTATCCATTATTGCCGGAAGAAAACGTTTTTATCGTAAATCCTTTTTCTTTGAAGATGCCTTTCCCATGCAATGGCTGTGGCCTGCATGGCTGGTACTTGGCTTGAGTTTTCTCTTGGCTTATGCCTTCAGAAATGATGCCTACTCTTGGTCATTGGAAAATCCGGTGGATACCTTACTTAATATGAAGATTATACTCGGTTCTTATGGGGTATTGCTTGGAATATGGATTTGGCGTATATTGCAACGGCGCAAGCTGACGTAATTCTGATTTAAGACCTCTGCGCAATTCATTGCGCAAGGTCTTTGGAGCGTTGACGCCAGTCAATGCGACCGAAATTCAAGAATAGGCGGAGCTTTGCTTCGCCGTTAAGTG
>CAYJHV010000413.1:0-1682 GCA_964369825.1 uncultured Desulfovibrionaceae bacterium
TTTTTCACTCGGAATTTCCATTCCAAGCTTTGATGATATTATGGGCGCAGTTTGCGGACAAGTTGACTCTATGATTCAAGAAAAAATTAGCGAAGCCAAAGGATTAGTAAACAAAACCATCAATGAGATTGGAGAAAACAGTCCTTTCAAAGTAACAGGCTCAGGTGGTGATTATTCCATATCCATAACAAATAAACTACAATAAAATACTATGAAAACAAAATATTATATCATGATGCTTTTTATGTTTTTGTTCGCATTCCCTTTTTGGGCAGAGGCACGAGATAGGGTATATCTTCCTCCGACTAAGGCATTAACTTTAGATTGCATTGTATTGGCATCACAAGACTTTAATGTTCCTTTAGCAGTTTTGCTTGGAATTTTAAGCGTTGAAGGTGGACGTGTTGGTGAAGCTCTAAGCAACACTAACGGAACATGGGACATGGGTCCGTTTCAAATAAATACTTGTCACAGTAATCTATTGGAAAGTAAGGGAATAGATCCTCAAAATGTACTTACTGACGGATGCGTTAATGCCAACTTTGCCGCATGGCTTTTGAAAGATAATTTGCAACGTACAGGCAATATTTGGGCGGCTGTTGCGGCTTATCACTCCGGTACTCCACATCGAGGTCAAGCGTACGCTCAAAAAGTACATGAACATATACTTAATTTACAAAAACAAGGCGTTACTGCCTTACTTGCTCTGCACAAGGACGGTACTCCATGAGTCACAACAAAGAAACTTTAGATGCTCAAATGTTTGTTTGGATAGCATTACTTGTGGTTGTTATTGTTGTAATTCCTCATCTTTACGCTGTAAATCGTGCCTATGTCAACGCTGCATTGCTCACCCTTGCCAAGTGGCAAATGCAAGTATTTGCGCTTTTTTCTGATGAAGCTTTTCGCATATGTGAGCGTTTAAGCAGCGTTGACCCTGCAAGCCTTTCTTGGGAAAAAATGCAATCCATTTTGCGTTATGTGGGCACGTGGCTACGCTGGCCATGTTTTGTGATTTTGGCTTCGCTTGGCATCATATCCATTTTTATGGGCAAAATAAGTAAACTTACTCGGCGGCTAAATATGGATAAATTGCTTGCACATAATGCCGAATCTTTTGCTTGTTTACGTCCGGTTGTGGGTAAAGGCAAATATCTGCTTTCCCCTGAATCTTACGACAAAGGTTTATGGCGCATTGCTCGTTCGCCTGTACAATTTGCCGTTGAGCATGGTCTTTTACTTGATGAAGAAAACAAACCGTTTACAGAACAAGATGTTTTACAAAATGGTCTTGCTCATGCTGACCTTGTGGCCTTTGGCAACGCTCGTCTTGATATGAAAAAGACTGAGGAAGTTCTTAAAAATCAACTTGATAAGATATTTGAGGGTTACGAAAAACTTATCCCACATCGTCAAGCCTTGGCCTGTGCATTTTTAGCCTATGCTGCAGGTGAAAAATCTTTGTGTATGGATGTTTTGGATACGCTTTCTTCTTCATATACAGAAAATAATGACATGGCTGCATGTCCTGTAGTTCAAAGCGGATTTTTTCAGCAAAATATCTTTCGAATTTGGGAAAAACATGAACATTTACTGCATGATAAACTTATACAAAGACATACTTCTTTTGAGCTTGTGTGGTTCATGGCTTTGCTGACCCTTGCTCGTAGAAAGGGCGTTCT
>CAYJHV010000414.1:0-1672 GCA_964369825.1 uncultured Desulfovibrionaceae bacterium
TGTTATTGGTCAAGTTATATGGGCGGTAAAAGCGGCTTGCGTGGTCGCTGTGTACAACCGTGTCGGCGCATTTACAAACAAGGCGGACAAAATTTAGCCAGACAATTTGCCAAGGTCGAAGAAGAAGTTAATAGAAGCACCTTGAGAGAAGCTCGTGGCAAAAAGTTTATGAGTGCGCAAAAAATGCAAAATATGGGCAGGCGTAATCAAAATATACGTGCTCAGCAAAATACTCGAGTGGGTAAGGAGCACAGCGGACGTTATTTTTCTTGCCTTGATCTTTCCCTTGATGTTTTGGCAAAAACCTTGTTGGATATTCCAAAATTGACCTCGTGGAAAATTGAAGGGCGCAAAAAAGGCCCGCACTATGTTTTTCATGTGGTGTCTGCCTATAAGTTACTACGAGATAATCCCGGAGATTCAAAGGCAAAAAAAATGGCCGCAGATTATCTTGAATTAGCCCTTGGGCGTACCGGCAGTAAGGCACGCTTTTTGCCGCAAAAACATAACATTCCCACCGCTCCCCACGAATCCACAAGCTCGGGCTTGCTGATAGGAAAAGTGGGCATTGAAGCAAACGGAACGCCGATACTTAAACCTTATCGAGATTTAATACCTCAAGATTATTTGCGTATTGGTGTTGAAGACCAAGCCTTTCACAGCACTTTGTCGGTGACAAAGCCGGTACCCAAAGCCGGTACTTTGCATTTGCGCTTGCCAAAACATAAAACGCCCAAAGCCGGAACTCCGGTTTTTCTCATCGATCGTCGTGAACCGGAACTTATGGCCATCTTAAAACAGTGGCAAAAAAAGCTGGAAGCACAAAGAGGAAGAAGTTCCGCTCCCATAACAAACTCTCCTTATTTCGGCGAAAAATCATGGTCAAGTGAAAAAAGAGTACGCCGCGGACATATGACTTTACGCTCTGCCATGCCTCAAGGCCGAGAAACTCGAGGCGTTAAAGGTGGGCATATGGCCTTGTGGCTTTCTCCCAAAGCTCAAGAACTTTCTCGTACCATTATCCCCCGAGTTGCTTGGTGGTTACCGCCGGTTATTTGGCCGGAAGAGGAAAGAAATTATTTTCGACTTGTGCAACATATGCTGAAAAACGGCGCCACGCATTTTGTGTGTAATTCACCGTGGCAAATGGAATTTTTCAGTAACCTTCCCGGTGGTATTTTTAAGGAGGAACTGGATATAATGGCAGGACCTTTTTGTAATATCGCCAATGTGGCAAGTCTTAATATCTTGGAAAATATGGGTTTTTCCACTGCTTTCATCAGCCCTGAACTGCCAAGAGATGATATTCTTGCTTTGCCCAAACAAAGCCCGCTCCCTCTTGGCTTTGTACTGGACGGTTTTTGGCCGGTGGGCATTGCTCGTTTTGGATTGCTTGGTGTCAAAGCCAATGAACCCTTCGTCAGTCCCAAGGGTGAAATTTTTTGGGCACGGAATTATGGTGCCAATGTATGGCTGTATCCTGCATGGCCATTGGATTTCACAGACAAAAAGCAAGAATTGGAGCAAGCCGGCTATGGTTTGTTTGTGCATATGGTGGAAAATCCACCGCACAATCTCCCAAGCTTGCGTCGTGACGGTTTATTTAATTGGGACGGAGAATTATTATAGTAGACAATAGTACATTGAATTTGTTTAGCGCATTGCGTTTACA
>CAYJHV010000415.1:0-1669 GCA_964369825.1 uncultured Desulfovibrionaceae bacterium
AAAACTGAATTAATCAGTGTTTCCTTAATATTTGAATAAAGCAAGGCACTAGTTATTTGCAAGCTATGATATTTTGGTAAATAGGGATCTCGTAATATTCTTGATATGGAAAGAGAGGGATGAGCTCCTGATTGGGGCACATTCGATAAAGTGAGAAGCCGAATTTTTGGAAAAAATAGTAAAAATCTTGTAAATAGGTACGTGAATCCATGTTGCAACCGCCAAACTCAAATTGCACAATGCCAATGCGCTTTGCTTCAAACAACGCAAGAGCACCTTTAAGTACCTCAAGTTCATGTCCTTCCACATCAAGTTTAAGAACATCAATGCGTTCTATATTAAAATCTGCACAATGCTGTTCAAGGGTAGTAATGTGTACATCTTCGCTTTTTTCAAAAGGTATGTCAAAGTGGTTGAGGCGTCTTTTATGTAAAGAAGCCAATGCACTGCCTTCATGATCGTAATAGAGTTTACGTGTGCATACTTGACTGCCAAGTCCCAGATGATGCAAATAAATTCTATGAAGATTTTCTTCGGGAAGAGCTTGCATATTTTGCTTAAGTTGCGCAAATGTTTGTGCGCCGGGTTCAAAGCAATGAAGGTGCGTGTTGCGAGGAAAAGTATTGAGAACAGCCTGTGCATAATCTCCTTTGTTGGCGCCCACATCAAAAAAAATGAGTTTGTCCACATTTTTTTGAGCAAATGCATATAAAAAAGCCACTTCTTCTTCGGTTGATAAAGATGCGCCTACACCTTGCATTCGTAAAATTTTAAGCAAGGAATCTTCAAGGTGTTGCTGTGATTTATCTATGATTTTCATATACTTCCTCATTGTGGCATGATTGTTTTATATGCCAATTCAAATTTTGGTTATTAGAAAGCTTTAATTAAGAATAAACTCACTCCATATCTATCGTCAATACTCTTTAAAACAAAGCTCTATAAATATAAAGATATAAGCACATCTTCATAAATATTCAATAAATAAAATATTTTCAATTATCTGAAATATAAAAATAAGTAATGATATTAAGTTATTTATGAAGTGTGCTCCTCCGCTTAAAATGAGATGTAAAATTAAATGTTGACAATTTAAGAACAATATTATTGAATCGAAACTTGTTTTTTTACATTAACATAAATGGAAAGCAAAATATACATTCTTTGAGCACCTCATTTTTAGGCTGAGAGTACCGGGGTGCGTGGTTGCCATCGCCTCCTCTTGGAAAAATCGCAATGCGATATTGTTGCGATGATGCGGTACACTTGTGATAGAGAATGTAGCGCAATTTTAACTTGAAATTCATATAAGTAACAAAATGATACAAAATTTACAACGCTATTTAACGCCGGACGAATTGCAAAAGCTTGCGACGGTACGAGTGGGCATTGCCGGTCTCGGCGGTCTTGGTTCCAATGTTGCCATGTTGCTGGTACGTATCGGAGTACAAAACTTTTTGCTCGTGGATAATGATACGGTGGATGTCTCAAATTTGAACCGCCAGCATTATTTCCCAAGGCATGTACAAATGCCCAAAGTTGATGCGTTGGCAGAAGTTCTATTAGAATTAAATCCTACTCTTAGCTTGGAAAAACATGAAATTTACCTTGATGTGCATACCATTAACCCCTTACTTGCGCAGGCAGATATTTGGGTAGAAGCTTTGGA
>CAYJHV010000416.1:0-1656 GCA_964369825.1 uncultured Desulfovibrionaceae bacterium
TGTCACGCCGGAGGCCGAGGGTTCGAGTCCCTTCCGCTCCGCCATAAAAATTCAAAGACTTAGAGTAATATCTAAGTCTTTTTTTTGCGTAAAATTACCTATATAAACCTTGACCAACACAGTATTTTATAAGTAAAACTTTCTCATGCATAAGATAACTTTACCGGAATTACTTGCACCTGTGGGCAATATGGATCAGTTGGAGGCTGCCATTGTTTATGGAGCCGATGCTGTGTACTTGGGCGGTTCTGCTTCATTGCGTGCCGGGCGTCCTTTTTCTAAGAAAGACTTGCAGCTTGCCCGAAGTATGACCAAAAAAGCAGGTGTAGCACTGTATTTTTGTTGCAATGCTTTTCCTCGTCAGCATCAGATAGGTGCAGCCTTGGAAAATTTAACCTTGGGCGGCGAAGCTGAGGTGGACGCTTTTATCATTGCCGATGCCGGAGTTTTTTCGCTGGCAAAGAAACATTTTGCGCATATTCCCATACATCTTTCCACGCAAGCTAATACTTGCAATGCCGCATCGGTGGCTTTTTGGCATGAACAAGGGGCTGAAAGAGTGAACTTAGCAAGGGAATTGCGTTTTGCCGAAATACGTGCCATTGCTCGCACCTGCCCTGAAGTGGAATTAGAATGCTTTGTGCACGGAGCGCAATGCCTTGCCATTTCCGGTCAATGTCTGCTTTCAGCTTGGCTTAACAATCGCCCTGCCAATGCCGGGCAATGTACCCAGCCTTGCCGATTTGAGTACCGCTCCATCCCGGACAAATCTGCTCTATTTGAAGAAAAATTACGTGCCGGTGAAGAGATTTGGGAAGTGACCCAAGGTGAGGAAGGATTTTCGGCATTTTGGGCACCGGAAGATTTATGTCTTTTACCCTTTGTTCCTTGGTATGTACGAAAAAAAATTCGTGCATTAAAAATTGAAGGACGAATGCGTACCGGAGCATACGTGGCACATGCCGTAAATGCCTACAGAAGAGCATTGGATTTTTGTGTTGATTTGAATGTGGAACCTGTTAATTATATACAAAAAAAACGTGAAGCGTGGCAGCAGCTTTTAGCCACACTTATGCAAGAGCTGGCGCAATGGTCTTCTCGAGACCTCGGAACCGGCTTTTTTTTGCCAAAGCATCAAGTCTTGGCAAAGGCACATACTCGCGAACGTGGCGGGCTTTCTCCGTTGTTGGCTCGTTTAGAATATGAAATTAAACCACATACCTGGAAAGTGAGTGTGCGCTCACAATGGGACAGTACCCGAGATGCCTACGTTTTTATGCCCGGAGGAGCGAGGCCTTTCTTGGTAAAAGGTGAATATAGCTTGGAAAATCACAAGGGTGAAAAAGTAAATTGCGTTCATCCCGGTATGGAAGCTATTTTACATACACATATTGATGGTTTAATGGGTAAAACTTATATAGAAGCTTTTTAGATTCTTACGGTGAAATGATACATTATGCGAAATGAAACTTGCTAAAGCTGTCATGTGAGAGTAGTATACAAAAAGTATCAAGGGCATTGTTCATGTTGAAGCTTGGATTTATGTGCTCCATGAATTTGGCATATTGCCGTTTACTATGCGAAATTTGTTTTATTCGATATATTAAGGATAGGTTATGCAAAAAAATATTTTACGCCTCCAAGACCTTGGTCAGA
>CAYJHV010000417.1:0-1648 GCA_964369825.1 uncultured Desulfovibrionaceae bacterium
TTGCATAAAGCTCGCAAGCTCACTAACGCAAATCGAGAGCAGCGCGGGGGTCTGGGGAGGAGACCTTTTTTCAAAAAGTTCCCTCCCCCGGTAAGTATTATGACCCACTATTTTTTTGCACTGCGAAATGCCACATAATTTGAAAGTTCTGATTCGCCAAGAATGAGATAGGCACGCTCTTGAGTGGGGAATTTACGCATGGTTTTTAGACGGCTTACATAAAAAACAGTACCAAGTATCACCCACGCTAAAAGTGCATAGGCAGACTCTTTTCCAATGGCAGCGGGTGAAAATGGCAAAGTTAACAGCCCTAAGCAAATAGCAGAACTGACACAACCTAATATGGAGCAACGGGTCATCCAAATACTTTCGCTTTTATCATGTGAGAGAATTTTATAAGCAGCAGCCGATGCAAAAAAGTAGGCTATGATTGTACCTATGGCAGACATGCTTACCACCCAATCCAAGACTTCACGCCCAAAAAATGGAGCGATCAGTACAAAAGCCAAGGTAAAAATCAAAGCATTTTTAGGCGTATTATGCTTTTCATCAATTTTTGAAAACCATGCGGGTAAAATTTGTGCTCGTCCCATACTGAAAAGAAGGCGAGAGCTTGCCACATAAAAACCATTGATTCCTGTCAGTATGCCGGCAACAACAGCCATGGCAAGAAAAAGTGTGCCATAAGAGCCAAGAGCAAGGTCTGCCACATAGCCGGTATGCCAAGGGGTGTTAAGTTTAATAAGATCTGGGTAGGGAATAACAATGGCCACGGCAATGGTAACAAGAGCATAAACTATGATACCGCATGTTATGGCCAATAGCATGAGTTTAATAGCTTTTTCGGCAGAAAAATTAAACTCTTCCGCTGCTTGCGGAATGGTATCAAACCCCACATATAACCATGGTGCCACCGCAATTACGGCAGCAATACTGGCAAGAGCACTACGATTTTCAGCAAAAAGTGGATTTAAGTTTTCGAGGCTGGCAGTGGGAGCCAAAAAGGTGCCAAATGTCAAGGCACAAACCCCAATAGCCAAAATAACTGCTAAAGATACTTGAATTTTACTAATAATATCTGCACCAATCATATTGAGAATACCAAAAAGTACAAGCACAGCTTCCAGGAAAAGTAATTCCCCAAGATATACATCCCAACCGGCAATAACATAGAGGTGTCCGAAATTAAGGATATCAGGCATAATAAAACGTGTTAAAAGTACCAGTGCTGTGGCATTTAAAGCGATGATGGACAAGTATCCAAGAACCATGGCCCAGCCGCAGATAAAGGATGCCGTTGAGCCAAAGGCAGCGTATGCATAGGCAAAAGCACCGCCGGCAACGGGGTATTTACCCACAATTCTACCATAGCATACAGCCACAAACATCAGCAAAATACCGCCAAGGGCAAAACCTATACAGGAAGCCAAAGGACCTGATTGCGGGAGAAAACGAAGGCTTGGCATAACAAAAGCTCCCCAACCAATAATGGAACCAAAGGCTAGGGACCAAGTGGCAAGGGGAGACATAGTTTTATTGAGACTTGCTCTTTGTTCTGTACTTTCAACAGTTTCCTGGATGCTCATAGGCAAAATTCCTCTTCTTTAACTTAAATGTCTAAAGGTTTATAGTCCCATGGTTATACAAA
>CAYJHV010000418.1:0-1640 GCA_964369825.1 uncultured Desulfovibrionaceae bacterium
TAACAATCTAAAATTAAACAATTTTTTAGTTAAATTGCACAAATAAAAATGCCGAAAATAAGGGCATGGATGCACTTTTTCGGCATTTTTATGTCGTTAAAATATGGTTTTTCTGTGACGACTATCTACTTGATGATTATGGGCATCAAACCAAGTGGCTTCAGGGTATTGCGTGCGAAAATCAATAAGGGCTTGCGGTTCCGTAGAGCATTTTTTAACTGTTTTCATACTCTTTTTCCCATTGTAGATTTTCTTTGTGTAATTTCATCTCATAAAGTGGCGGATATTCACTACCATAATGCCATCTTCAAGTTCTTGCAAAAGTTTGCCGGCTTCTTCACTATCCCACTTATCATTAAAAATGAGTTTTCGACATTCTAGAAATTTTTTAGCCCAACGGTTCTCAAGGGGTAAAGGGTTTACATCAAAAACTTCACTTAAAATACGTGCTGAATCAACACCTTCTGTTGTATAGTTCATACCGTTAACCCCTCCGGCTTCAAGTGCCCGAATATGCTCATGGGCAATACTTGAAATAACCTGCGGACTGTGTGTGGTCACAATAAATTGTGTATTGGGAAAGGTGCGCATAAGATCCGGCAAAACCCTTTGTTGCCACTTGGGGTGTAAGTGTAAATCAATTTCGTCAATGAGCACGATGGCAGGGGATTCAAGGACGGATTTGCCTTGTTTATTGTATTCTTCGGCATTGGCTACGGCCATCATTCTCGCCAAGTCCATGACAAAAGATATCATGGTGCCATAACCGTTGCTAAGTTGTGAAACACTGTATACTGTATCCGGTTTTCCTGCCTTAGTTATGAACATATCAACAGGAACTTTATCTGTGTAAGGAAAATCATATTCCCCTAAAACTTGACTGACAGCTTTTCGAACCGCTTGTAATTCCTGCTTCCTATATTCAATATTTTTGATTTTAATGGCGTGCTTTGCTTCTTCTGCGTCTTTATCGGCAAACCATTTAAGAGAAGTTTTGTATGAGGAATTAAGAGCAGAACTATGAAAATATTTACCGTTATTTGTATATATTGGTGTTTTATTATGAAGGCTTCTGTAGCAACTAAAGATACCTAAGCCTTTTGCCGGGCTAGGGAAATTTTTACGAAAGTTAGAATTAATTTCTAAAATAAGACTCTTGTTATCTTTAACAAAAATGCATTGTAAAGAAGCATTTTCAGACGCTTCTTAACGGTTATCGTCTTTATGAATAACACCACCTTCAGGATGTTGCCTAATGTCACAAATAAAGGTATTTAAAGCATCAAGCACAGCACTCTTCCCACTACCATTTTCCCCCACAAGCACGGTAAGTTGTTTGTGGAAATCAATGGTAATATCTTCAAAGCAGCGGAAATTTTTAATATGAACAGATTGTAGCTTCATACTGTATCCTTTAAGATATTGGTTAGTTGCAATTTTGAAGTAAAACTTTCTATTTTTGTAACAATGTACAAGGCAAAAAGCAAATATATTTCTCAAGGCAAAGTTGTACTTTTTAAGGTAGCTACTAATCTTTAACGTTACAGATGGATATAATTTAATGTGGCTTTTACCTTAACTCAGCAAAAATAAAATAAAGTTATTTTTTAGGTTCTTACCTCATTCTTTGTTTTTGCTAG
>CAYJHV010000419.1:0-1640 GCA_964369825.1 uncultured Desulfovibrionaceae bacterium
CGAAGGGAGTGTACGTCTTTTGGTACTCGACCTGAGAAAAAATGTACTTTGACGCAGTAATCGTCCACGATACGTTATTTACGGATAAGCTCTAAGTAAAAGAGCATACTTCATAAATATATAAGATCAAATTGTTATTCTTAGAATTTAGTAGCTTACAAAGATTTTATTTATCGAATAATTATAAAGATATGCTTATAAGGAGATCGTATGCAGACAACAAAATCCACAACTTTTACCATGGCTCTCATCTGGTTTGGGGCTTCCGTTTCCATTGCTGAAATTCTTGTGGGGACGCTTTTTGCTCCCTTGGGCTTGATGAAAGGGCTTGCAGCCATTGTTATCGGACATATTATTGGTGGTTTTTTAATGTATTTAGCAGGTATTATCGGTGCTCGAACACAAAAAAGTGCCATGGATACCACAAAAATCGCTTTTGGCACAAAAGGTTCCATTCTTTTTTCCACCTTGAACATTGTGCAACTTGTGGGCTGGACGGCGGTCATGATTGCTACCGGTATGTCCACTGCCAAAGCACTTGTTGCCTTGGATGATTGGCTATGGGGACTTATTTTGGGCGCATTGATCTTTTGTTGGATTTTTATTGGCCTAAAAAATGTCAACAAAATTAATATTGTGGCTATGGGTTTGCTTTTTTTGTGTACGCTTTTGCTGAGTATCAATATTTTCCAAGGTGATATAGCTTATACGGGGACGGGGCATATGCCTTTTGGGCTTGCCATTGAACTTTCAGCCATTATGCCACTTTCATGGCTCCCTCTCGTGGCAGATTATACTCGCAATGCACAACATCCCGAAAGAGCGACAAAAGTTGCTGTGGGTGTATATCTTCTCGGAAGTTCATGGATGTATATCATTGGGCTTGGCGCAGCTTTGTTTACAGCTCAAAGTGATATGGGGCAAATACTTTTGCAATCAAGCCTGAAAACATTTGGATTAATTGTGGTACTTTTTTCCACCACCACCACAACTTTACTTGATGTACACTCTGCCGGAGTCAGTGCTACCAGTATTTGGAACACATTGTCAGAGCGTACCATTGCCATCATCGTGTGTATACTTGGCACTGCACTGGCTATTTTTACACCCATCCGTGAATATGAATCTTTTTTATTATTCATAGGTTCGGTATTTGCGCCCATGGCTGCCGTGCTTATTACCAATTTTTTCTTACTCAAACAAGATTTTCATACACAAAATTTTGCCTACCTTAATCTTGGAATTTGGCTTCTGGGCTTTATTTTTTATCGTTATCTCATAACTTTAAAGCTAAGCATAGGCACCACTTTGCCTTCCATTGCCGCAACCATGCTTTTGTGCATTGCAGTCCATAAACTGTATCGTAAATTTGGTACAATTTCAGGTAAATAAGCATCATAAAAAAACATATTTTAACCTCATAAAAATGCCGAAAAAGTGCATCCATGCTCTTATTTTCGGTATTTTTATTTATGTAATTTAACTAAAAACATGTTAATTCTGAATTATTAACATGTTTTTCAGTAACTTTTTTGCGCAAGTAAAGGCTCCCCCCACAAACGTTTAAAAAAAATTATTTTATCATTCAAAAAATCTTGACATTCGAATATGTGTTCTTACTTATTTACTCAAGAAATATG
>CAYJHV010000420.1:0-1598 GCA_964369825.1 uncultured Desulfovibrionaceae bacterium
CTGTGCAATATCTTTATTTCTCTCTAAATAAAGTGCATTGTCAAATTCTTTACTGGGATTTTTTCCCATTTTCCAGCCAATTTCAAGATAATGCTTTATGGCATCTTGGGAAGTTATCAATTCACTGTTTTGTTCCATGTACCATGGCGCATCAAAAAATTTTGATTGAGAGATAATTTTATAATTTTGTAAATGTTGATATTTTATGCGATAAAATACTTGTTTTTTACTTTTCAAATGTTGCCATATGGTATAATCGTGCGTGGTGTTTTCAAAATTATAATCACTTTCATTTATATTTCTTTTTGTATCAACATGACTTGCAAAACCTTTTTCTGTTTTTGCCAGAAATTCTTCTTTTGATTTACTGCGATAATGATTAATTCTGATTTTTTTAACGGGAACGTTGGTATTCCAAAAAGAACCCACCGGTTGAAAATTTTCGTCAACATCCATAAGATTATCCACATATTCATGATTATGAATGTATAATTTGCTTACCTTAAGAGGATTTACAATGGATTTTACTGCAAAGTTTAGATTTTCATGCCTATAATTATAATGTATGCGTGTATAATTTTCTAAAATACCTCCATGCGGCTTGGCAATGTGACCATTGGAATCAAAGGTAATCCAATTAATGGTTAATCCCGGATAATCTTCATAGGCTTTTAAAAATTGCGGTAAGCTCGTTTTTTCTGTGGGGCAAATAAATTCATCAATATCAATAACGGCTAACCATCTTGTTTCATGTTTACATTTTTCAAGTGCATCATTATAAGCAATTATTTGTTGTGCCTTTCCCGGCCAATAAGTATAGCTGATGAAGCCATTTTCTAAATATGGCTGTAATATTTCGCTTAAATTATCATCACTTTCATTGTCATAGATATAAAAATGTTCAACTCCCATGGAAATATGATAATCCAGCCATTCTTGTATATAAGGAGTTTCATTTTTTATGATAATCAGAATACTTAAATAATACTTATAAGGTCCATTATTATGCATGTAGTGTCCTATTATTAAAATAAAATTTCCCATAAACCATAATTTTTCAGCTTTCTCCGCTACATATTGAAAAAAGTTTAAATTAATATTTTTGCAAGCGCACTTCACGTAAGTTCATAACATATTCATGCTTGTTTTCTTTTTGATCCCAAAAAGTAAGGTATACTTTTCCTCTCGGTAAATTCAAAGTACCCAAAGTTTGCTCCACATAAGTCGCCCAATTTCTTCCGGTAGAAATAAGGTGTACAGTAAAATATTCTTGCTCTCGAGGATCTTTGTTTAAATCCAATACGCCAAAAACACCAAGCTTTCCTGTGGAACCATCAGACGCTTGTTTACTGTAAAGTATACTTATTTTATATTTTCCTGCTTCTTGCAAGTCAAGAGGAAACATTACCACATTATCGGTTAACCAGCCTCCAAGGTTATAAGGGGCTGATAGTGGTTCGATAATGACATTTGAGGCATAACGCAAATCTGCATCACCCGGATATAGAACAATCTCATCAGGAGCAGCATTGGCAAATTCTTGATTCATATCATGGGTTGGCGTGGATTGCATGGCAAATACTGAAAAATGTACGCCT
>CAYJHV010000421.1:0-1583 GCA_964369825.1 uncultured Desulfovibrionaceae bacterium
TAACAAAACTCGCAACGTGCGGTTCCTGTATCTTTTGTACCGGCAACATTGGCAAGCCATTTTTGTACATTCCAGACATCATCCCGCCATACAATATTAAAATTTAACTTTTCTGAACACTTAACCAGAGCTTCTCGACGGCGCAAGTATTCACTGAGAGGATGAATGTTAGGATTTACAAAAAGTGCAGTAACCTTATGACCTTGATCACGTAAACGTAAAACCGGCATAATGGCGCAAGGTCCACAACAAACATGTAACAAAATATGCTCGCCCATGCTAAATTATCTCCCGTGAAGAGATTTCAATTTAAATTAAATTATATACTTAAATACATAAAGAACATTATACTTTTTTTCATATATATCGGTCAAGCAGTAATACAAGTGAAACTCGATGATTTTTGCACATACTTGCTGTTCTATATTGACTTAAGACTTCTTCACAATTATTTTTTATATAGTTCTATGTGCAAAATATGATTTTGTATCTACGCAAAAAAAAGTGTGTGCAGAGGTAAAGGCACGAAAATCATTCACTTAACGACGAAGACCGACCCGAAGGGCGCAAAGCGTTCCCGTTAAGCGAGTCTTCGAGCTTTACGGGAATCGAGAGCAACGCAAAGCTCCGCCTATTCTTGATTTTCGGTCGCATTGACTGCCGTCAACGCTCCAAAGACCTTGCGCAATGAATTGCGCAGAGGTCTTAAGTCGTATTAGCGCAAACTGAACTTAGAATTGGAATAATACGTATCATTGCGTATGTATTTCTGGTAAAAGCTCTTTATACTAGCGAAAGAAATATTTTTTATTTCTCATATAAATCGCAGTGATTTTTATGTGCAATAAACAAAGAACTTTCGTAAATGAGGAGGAAAGAGTATGTCACAAGAAAAAGAATGTATTGCTGTTGCCCCAAAGATTGGCGATCCCGGACCATCCTTAAATTTTGTGTTCACCATGCTTACCATGTGTTTTTGGGGAATTTATGCAGGCATTTATACAGGCCCTGTGCTTTTAGCCATAGGTCTTGTGCAATTGATGTGTTTTCCTCCTTATGTCATCGGCGCCATATTATATTATTTACGCGGTGAAGCCATGGCAGGTGCCATTTTTATGATTTTTGGTACGCTCTTTGGCGGTATCGGCGGTATTTTAAATGTGGCCATCGGTTTATCCTATGACATAACCACACAAATGGCAGCCATTCCCTTCATTTGGGGTGCGCTTTCCCTCATTCCGCTTATTGTTGCCGGTTGGAAAACTAATAGTGCAGCAGGTACATTGACATTCATATGTGTGGTTGCATTCTTATTACTCATGTCATTTGTTAGCTTTAACGTCTTGCCAGAATCCACCAATGGTCTCATTAAGTGGCTCTTGCTTTTTGTGGCAGTTGTTGGCTATTATACCGGACTCAATTCACTGTTGGAAATGGGCGGTGTTAAAAAGTTACCCGAAGGAAAACCCATAGGCTTATGGTTTTCAAAATAATATGTAGCTCTTACCTTTAATTAACTTTGTCTGCAGGGGAGGGGAAAACTTTCTTATGTGGCCCTTTGTCAACCCCCAAAACTTGCCTTT
>CAYJHV010000422.1:0-1573 GCA_964369825.1 uncultured Desulfovibrionaceae bacterium
CGGAGCTTTGCTTCGCCGTTAAGTGATTGATTTTCGTGCCTTTACCTCTGCACGCCCTTTTTTGTGCGCAGATACAAAATCATATTTTGCACACATAACTATATAAGAAAACAATTGTGCAGAGGTCTTTATTTACGGATAAGTTCTTATTGTATAAAAAAACCCTGCACTGTTATAGTGCAGAGTTTTTTTATACACTTTTACAAAGTTGGAGGTGTATACTTACCTTCTGCCACCAAGGCTTCCACTTGCGCAACATCTTTATCGCCACGCCCCGAAAGATTGACCAAAACAATGTCTTCGGCAGATAAAGTCGAGGCAATTTTCATGGCTGCCGCAACGGCATGAGCTGATTCCAATGCCGGTAAAATACCTTCTGTTCGTGAAAGTAGAAAAAAGGCATTGAGCGCATCATTATCGCCGGCCACATGGCATTCAAGCCTGCCTTGATCTTTTAAATGTGCAAGAAAAGGACTCACTCCCGGATAGTCAAGCCCGGCAGAAACAGAATGCACCTTTGCCGGCTCTCCGGCTTCATCACTGAGCATATAGGATTTATAGCCATGAATAATGCCGGGTTTTCCAAGATATAATGACGCAGCATGTTCTCCATAGCCAAGTCCGGTACCGCTTGGCTCAACTGCCACAATGCGAACATTGTCATCATTGAGATAATGGGTAAATGCGCCCACGGCATTGGAACCGCCGCCCACACATGCTACTACCGCCATCGGTAATTTTTGTGTTGTTTCAAGCATTTGACGACGAGATTCTTCGCTGACAACGGCTTGAAAATTACCTACCATTACCGGATAAGGATGCGGTCCCACAGCAGAGCCCAAAAGATAAAAAGTAGTTTCGGCATTTTCCATAAGATCGCCGATGGCCATATCCACGGCATCTTTAAGACCTTGATACCCTTTGGTAGCAGCGATTACCTTTGCTCCCATCATTTCCATACGGAAAACATTTAATTTTTGGCGTTCAATATCTTTTTTGCCCATATAAATAACGCATTCCATGCCCATCAGTGCCGCAGTGGCAGCAGTTGCTACTCCATGTTGACCGGCGCCGGTTTCGGCAATAATACGTTTTTTGCCCATGCGGCGAGCTAAAAGTATTTGCCCAATGGTATTATTCACTTTATGTGCGCCTAAGTGGTTTAAATCTTCTCTTTTAAGCCAAATTTGTGCGCATTTTCCGGAATTTTCACCATCAATATTTTTGGATGCACAATATTGAGTAAGCTGCTCACAAAAGAAAATAGGCGTTTCACGTCCCTGATAATGTTGCATATAATAACGACGTTCATTCAAAAATTCAGGATCGTCCTTGAATTTCAAAAAAGCCGCTTCTACTTCTGCCATAACGGGCTTTAAGCTCTCCGGTATAAATTGACCGCCATAATCTCCAAAATTACCATCAATTCCTAAGTTTACATCAAACATACTTCTTCCTTTGTTAATAATTTCTTAAAAAAAAGACCGTCCCTTTGCGGAAACGGTCAGCATTAATTTGTTAAGCATAATACTAAGCAATACGACGTATTTCGTGTCTCCAAGGGATAAATATA
>CAYJHV010000423.1:0-1534 GCA_964369825.1 uncultured Desulfovibrionaceae bacterium
CAACACTTTTAAATAGCATGTTTTATCTCAAAGATTTAATTTTTAAAAATACTAGAATGAAAAAGAACCAAAAGTTGAGGCATAAGTAAATATTCCTTTTTGTGGACAAATCTTGCTTGTGGGTTTTGTAAACCACTTTTAAAAAAAACACAAGCATATATTTATTTAAGTACATTATACCTTATTGCGCTACTATAGTATAGAAAATGAGTGTTTTTTGAAATTACAAATTTTGAATCTTGCTGTTTGTGTTTCTTATTTTCATATACAGCAAAAAAAACTTGCGAGAAATGAACGCTAAAGGTATGAGTAGTAAAGATATTGGATAGTGAGAAGAAACAAATACTTAACACTCATAACCTAAATACAAAACAGTAATAACACACATAAATGACTAAAGACAAACACAAAAATCATTTGATTGTACAAATTTCAGAAGACGGACAAAAGTTACTGCAATTCTTGGTACGCAGGCTTAGTTTGCCTCAACCTCTCTTGCATCGTCTTGTGCGTACCGGTCAAATTCGAGTCAATGGGGGGAGAATTAAACCTTTTGTGCATATTCATCACAATGATTTAGTACGTTTACCGCCCTTTCTTCTTGAAATGAGTCAATCCGCTACGCACGAAAATGAGAATGCCGATACACACAAAACTTGGCAAGTAAAAAAAGAAGCAACAGCATTGGAACTTCCGCCCCAAGTATATGCTGATGACAATATTATTATCTTTAATAAACCCAAAGGATTACCTGTTCATGCCGGAACAGGACACACTGACAGCCTTGCAGCTCGGCTTTCAACACATTTTTCGCACTTAACTTTCAAACCAACACCCGCACATCGTTTGGACAAAGATACCTCGGGTATTTTATGCGTGGCACTTTCCTATAAGGCATTGCGTACATTACAAAATGCCTTTGAAAATCGCACTGTACATAAAGAATACTTAGCTTGGGTTCATGGTATTTGGCAAAACTCGGAAGCACAAATACTTTCGCACCATATAGCGAAAAAATATGTGGGGTGTGATGAAAAAATGCGTATTGTACACCATAATGAAGATACACACGGAAGTAAAACAGCTCTATGCTCTGTTCGTTGCCTTGCACACAATGATAATCATAGCAGCCTTATGCATATTCGTTTAATCACAGGGCGTACACATCAAATACGCATTCAATTGGCCGCCATGGGGCATCCTGTACTTGGTGACGGAAAGTATGGAACGCCAAGTCATAACATCTCACTTTGTCTGCATTCTTTAAGGATTTCCTTTCCACTTTCCCACGATTTTGCCGAACTTAACCTTGCCGGTAAACATTTTGCTACCTTGCCCCTGCATATGCCTTGGCAGGACAATTTAAGCGTATCAACTCTACCCAATATTTTTCCGGAATTGACCGGCATATAGCAATTCCAACTAAAGTTGCTATGCATTCAAAAAAAGCTTGATTTTTCCATCATAAACTTGATTTTTAAAAATATTTTATTTGTATTTTTTGTGATATTTTCAGGAATAATTGCGCTTGATA
>CAYJHV010000424.1:0-1533 GCA_964369825.1 uncultured Desulfovibrionaceae bacterium
GGCAGATTTTGAAAAACCTCTTACTTTTTTCAAGGCGATGGCAACATTTTCTTCGGCAGTAAGGTGATCAAACAAGTTAAAATCTTGAAATATCATACCAACTTGTGCTCGAAATGAACATAACATGGGGACATTTTTAAAATCCAATTCCTGTCCTTCCAAATAAATATGACCTTGGTCCGGAGGAATAAGGCAATTTATACATTGCAACAGAGTGCTTTTTCCGGCTCCGGAAGGCCCAATGAGCACTTTCAATTCTCCACGTAATATGGACAAAGAGCAATCACTCAAAATTTGTTTTCCGCCCAAGGTTTTACCAATGGACTGTACTTTTAGGACAGGGGTATTCATAGTATCCTTTAAATAATGCTTTAAGAAACAGCGTAGCCCGGAATGTAGGTACGTTCTTCCAACTTACGCAAAAGTTTAAAACCAATGACGGTGATAACAAAATAAATAACACCTGCCAAGGCAAAAAAGGCCAAATGCTCATAGGTTCGTGAAGCCACAAAGTTGGCACGAGCCATGATCTCTTGGGTGCCAAGCACATAACAAATGGCAGAATCTTTCAATAATATGGAAAATTCATTGGCAAAACCGGGAATAGACATGCGTAAAGCTTGCGGTAAAATTATGTGTCTTATGGCCGCACTGTCTCGCATTCCAAGGGCACGAGCTGCCTTAAGCTGACCTTCGGGTAAGGCTAAAATGGCACCTCGATAAATTTGTGATTGATAGGCTGTACTTGTTAAACCAAGCACCACACAAGAAATGACAAATGGATTTGCGCTAAGGTTAAGTGAAACAAAAAGTCCAAAAAATAAAAACAGTAAGACTAAAATGGGGACGCCACGGAAAAACCATACATAGACAGAAATGATACGGCGCACGAAAGCCGGTCCATATACTTGTAAAGTTGCCAAAGGAATACCAAAAACCAGTCCCATGAACAAAGAAATACTCACATTGGCTATGGTTACAAGACTGCCTCCCAAAATATAGGGTAGGGCTTCAATAACTGTTTTTATAACTTCCATACAGACCTATTTTTACACCTTCATGATCTGCATAAATTATAGGAGTAGGTCATGAAGGTGTTTTAAAGAAAGTTTATTTTTTTATTTCTTTTTCAAGTACTTATTTTGCAATTCAATCCAATAAGGATCGGCCATAAGTAATTTATAACCATCATTGATCATTTCACGTAATGCGGCATCATCTTTGCGCACAGCCACGCCAAAATTATCAGGCTTACCGTGAACACCGGAGATTTTTACTGCCTTACCTTTACTAATGGCGTCATCTGCAGGTAATTTATCCATAAGACCTGCTTGAACACGTCCGTTAATCATATCTTCCACAATAAGTGGAGCTGATTCATAATAAACAATTTCAAGAGGATATTTTTTTTCTTTGTGTTCTTTTTGAAAATCCGAAGCTTCCGAAGTTCCGCGTTGAATACCAAGCTTTATGGGCTTTGAAAGAATGTCGGCGGGGGTAAGCTCTGAATCCTTGCCCACAATAAATACACGG
>CAYJHV010000425.1:0-1526 GCA_964369825.1 uncultured Desulfovibrionaceae bacterium
GCGCAAAAAGTGACAGACTTCATACAAGATGTGCATATTAACTGCCTCAATGCTTTACAACATGCCGCTTTCTCAGAGTCGGATTTACTTACACAACTTCGTCTTCCGGCTGATCCCTCATGCCCGGGGATTTCGCAAGTTGTTATTTCATATATGAGTTATGAGGCAGAATCTTTGGAAAATACCACTCTCCACACCCTTGATTCTCATACCTCTACTACAGATTTATCAATTTATATCAGCCACAAAGATAAAGGGCTTTTCTTTTCGTTGCTGTACTATAGCGAAATTTTCAGCAAGGAGCGCATACAAGCATTGAGCAAGCGATTTAAACGCCTTATGCACAGCATACTGACCGGTCACCTGCTGAACATTGAAGAATTATTGACTTCAAGCCAAGTAAGAGAACAAAAATGGCAAGCGCAAAAAAATGCTCCCGTAGCCATAAACTCAGCTATGCCCTTAACAGTAAATACGCAAGAACAAGCGCACATTCTTGCAATATTCCGAGAATATTTTCCGGATATGGATTTTGACGCTGACGGTAATTTCTTTGAGCTTGGCGGACACAGCCTGCTTGCCATTCAAATTGTTAATGGTGTCAACAAACATTATGGTACGGAATTGACCGCACGAGATTTATTTACACATCCAACAGCCCGTTTATTCAGCCGGCAACTTTCCATGAGCCGGCAAAAAAGCATTGAAATACAAACACAAACTCCTCTACATACGGGCAAGCTCTACCCTTTGAGCCATGCTCAGCAAAGATTGTATGTTTTGCATTGTATGCAAGAAAAAAGTACAGCATACAATATGGTTCTCATTTACCAATGCTTAAAACCATTACACAAAGAACGCTTAGAGCAGGCTATGGAAGCTCTCGCCACTCGTCATGCCATTTTACGCACGCTGATTGTGGAAAAAACCGGTCAAATTTTCCAAAAAATCACCGATAAAAGCTCCATTGATTGCACAGAGTATTCAGGTACATTTTCAGACAAAGAGGCGTTGGGGCTGGTGGCCGCCGAAGCCATAAAACCCTTTGACCTTAGTAAAACAATGTTGCGCCTTTGTCTTTGCAATACGGAAGATGGCAAACAATATTTTGCCATTGGAATGCATCATATTATTGGAGACGGTTGGTCCATACAAATACTTTCCCGTGAACTTCTTGCCCTGTATGAAAATCCCGGCTGCACCCTCCCCCCATTGCCCATGCAATATGTGGACTATGCCCTGCTCCACGAACATAAAACATGGCATGAGGAAAAGGCGTGGTGGCGTCAGCAATTATACAATATGCCTGAGCATATCAGTCTTCCGCAAGATGCAGCGCAAAATGTAGCCGACATGCAACATGAAGGCACGGTCTCTCGTATGCTCAATGAAAACACACTTTACGCTTTGCGTAAACTTGCAGCCAAAAAGCAAGTTTCCCTTGCAAGTTATTTACTCAGCTTACTTGCCGCATTACTCTTTAAACTTTCACGCCAAAACGATATAATCATCGGCATGGGTGTTGC
>CAYJHV010000426.1:0-1523 GCA_964369825.1 uncultured Desulfovibrionaceae bacterium
ATCATACCGCCGGAAGTGATAATATAATCACCGCGCTTTAAATTTGCCAGCATGGTTTTGTGTTCTTGCGCACGTTTTTTTTGTGGGCGGATGAGCAAAAACCAAAAAATTGCCAACATTAAAATAAGTGGCACAAATTGCATCAGCATATCGCCACCGCTTGGCGGTTGACCGCCGGCACCTTGACTGCCCATGGCATGGGCTAAAGACTCAAAAAACATATAACCTCCAAAAACGTTATTTTTAATTTTTATGGTACGACCACAGAGAGTGCGGAACTATAGCCATATATTTTCAAAGGTGCAACCATTATTTATGGTATGAACTTTGAGGGAAATTATAGATTTTAGCCAAGCAATTAATGTGCAATAGTATGATTTTATAAATAAAATCATTGGATTCGCAATGCGATAATTCATACCATAAAAGTTTTATTTCTTAGTTATAGTTGGCAATTCACTGAAATTTATACAGTAATTTTTATGAAGTTAGCCTTGCAATGAAATAAGTAAGAGTTGACCTTGGTGTATATTTAGATTACTGAGTTTTTAATCCATATGATGAGGAAAAAACTTGCCGCTAAAACGAAATGAACTTAAAGGTCTGACGGGATGTACACGCATACTCAATGCTGTGCGCTACTCCATGCATGGCTACAAAGCTGCGTGGCAAGATGAAGAGGCATTTCGGCAAATTGTTTTTTTGAGCATTCTTGGTATTCCCGCTGCCTTATATTTTGGGAATGGTTTTGCCGAAAAAATCCTCCTCCTCTTGCCTTGCGTTTTATGCATTCTTGTGGAACTTTTAAATAGTGCCATAGAAAATACCGTGGACAGGATTTCCCTTGAAAAACATGAACTTTCAAAAAAAGCAAAAGATATGGGCAGTGCAGCTCAATTGAGTGCGCAGATATATTTGTATGCCACATGGATCATATATATTATCGTTGCTTGCTAACATTCATCAGGTTTTATCGATATGAACGCCATACATACACACAAAAAAAATGAAGAAAACTCCCTATCTTTAAAACGCATTTTTTTGCATCCCAAACTTTCTTTGGCACTGCTTTTTCTTCTAAATTTAATTTTTATTTTATATGTTCAAACGCTTGCAAATATAGAATTTCAAGATAATTACTTGGCCATTTTATTCACCAGAAGCTATTTAACTCGCCTTATTTGTGATTTGGCTTGCATTGGAATAATTCTCCTTTTACCTAAAATATATCAACGTATTTTTTTCAGCTTGAATATCTTTATATGTATTGCTATTCATGTATATATTCAAACGCT
Organism: uncultured Desulfovibrionaceae bacterium; assembly: GCA_964369825.1. GTDB lineage: Bacteria > Desulfobacterota > Desulfovibrionia > Desulfovibrionales > Desulfovibrionaceae > CAYJAD01. The sequence continues at coordinate 1,296 of CAYJHV010000426.1, forward strand.
TGGAAATATTCCCTCGCTCACTGCCATTATCAATTCCCTTAATCATGCCCAAGGTGTTCCGCTTTCAACCTATGTTTCATGGGAAGTGCTTACCGTACTTTGCATAACTATTGGTTTAATTCAAATACTGATCACGTATACCCCTACCTTTGCAGGTGAAAAAAATCTTAAGTATATTCTTGGATTATGCGTTATTATTCTTTCTATGCAATTGATTTCCTTTGTGGT
>CAYJHV010000427.1:0-1504 GCA_964369825.1 uncultured Desulfovibrionaceae bacterium
TGGAAGAATTTTGTACGGTTCCGGTAGTTGCTGCAAAACTTTCTGCCGGCGGTGGAAGTCTTGAAACAGAGGGACAAGAACTTTCTCGTATGGCATTTCGTCGAGAATGGCTTTTGAGAAAAGGTAATTCTGAAAATATGGTACTTATGCGTGTGTATGGCGATAGCATGGAACCGTACATTCAAGATGGCGACTTGGCACTTATTGATGTTTCATGTAAAAATATAATACCTTATACTGTATATGCCGTAGGGGTAGATGATGGCATATACATAAAAGAAGTAGAAACTTTGCCTGGACAAAGATTGATTTTACGTTCTTATAATGAACGCTATGCGCCCATTGATGTGGATATGCGAGGAGACTTGGCTGAATCTGTACGCATAATCGGTAAAGTGATCTGGTGGTGCCATGAAGTATAATTATTTTTCCGTTGCAAACTTTTTACTTACATTCAAATTGAAAGAGTTACTATCTTAAAATAATGCAAAAATACCTTTTTGATACTATTATTTCAAGGCAAGATTCAATTATTTATAAATAAGAACGTAGATCACCATGTTAAAAGTATTATGCGATAAGGCAAAAAATTAAACATAAATTTAACCATAATAAATAATAGGTTAAAATGCAAACATTTCATGGATTTTGTGTGTCTGCACCTCGATCAGGTGAAGGCAAGACCACGGTGAGCATGGGGCTTATGCGTGCCTTTGTACGACGTGGATTAACTGTACAAGCTTTTAAGTGTGGACCGGATTATATTGACCCTACTTTTCATGCCGAAGCTACTGGGCGAATTGCTTATAATATCGATACGTGGATGATGGGAGAAAAAGGAGTAAAAAACTTGTGGTTGCATGGCATTGGAGAGAATTCCACTGTAGGTATTTGCGAAGGTGTTATGGGTCTTTTTGACGGACGCAAGGTTGGTAGCCTTGAAGGTAGTACATTACACTGTGCTCAAGCTCTTAATATTGCGGTTGTTCTAGTCTTTAATGCCAGAGGTATGGCTGCATCGGTGGCAGCTTTGGCAAGGGGATTTTGTGAGCAAGCAAAAGAGTATGGTGTACATATTATGGGTTTTATAGCAAATAATGTTGGTAGCAAAAGACATGAAGACATTTTACGCAAAGCTTTGGAATGGCATAAATTACCGCCTTTATTGGGTGCCATTCCTCGCAAAAGTGAATGGACATTACCTGAAAGACAATTAGGTTTAGTTCCACAAGCTGAATTGAAAAAACGAAATGCATGGTATGATGCTCTTGCCGATGAAGTGGAAAATCATTGTAATTTAGATCTTATTTTAGAATTAAGTAAGTTAGATGTAGTAAGTATAGTTAATACAAAAGATGCGCAACAAAAAATACGTTTTCAAAAAAAGAAAACGCTTGCCATAGCCAAGGATAAAGCTTTTTGTTTTTATTATGTGGAAAACGAAATGTATTTGGAAAAACTTGGCTATGAGTTACTGCCATTTTCACCTATACAAGATGCGCAT
>CAYJHV010000428.1:0-1502 GCA_964369825.1 uncultured Desulfovibrionaceae bacterium
TGTAAAACGTCTTGCAAGTCAATCTTTTACGGTGTATGGTTTCTTATGGAAAAAAATACGCAAGAAATTTTTACGACCATAACGCCTCTTGGTGGTCTTGGTGAGATAGGTCTCAACTGTCAATTATGGGAATGTCCCAAGGGTATTGTTATGGTAGATTGCGGGCTTATGTTTCCCGACGATTCTCACCTTGGAGTTGACGTTATCATCCCTTCTTTTGAGCATATTTATTCCATACGTGAAAAACTTTTGGGTATTGTCTTAACTCATGGGCATGAAGATCATATTGGGGCTTTGCCTTGGCTTGTCCCCATTGTGCGTGGCATTCATATTTATGGTTCCGGCTTTACCCTTGCCCTTGTGGAACATAAATTACGTGAACGTGGTTTGCTTGATTTTGTGCAGCTTGTGGAAGTTCATGGTAATATTTGGGAAGAAAAATCTTATCCTCCTGTATGCTTAGGTGATTTTGCTTTTCATTTTATTCCTGTATGTCATTCTATTCCCGAAGGTTTTGCCTTAGCTGTGGAAAGTCCGGTGGGAAAAATTTTGCATACCGGCGATTTTAAGATTGACCATAATCCCATTGAAGGCAGCGGAACAGATTTGCGGGTTTTTGAAGATTTTGCCGGAAAAGAAGGGGTTCGCTTATTACTTTCAGACTCTACCAATGTAGAACGAGAAGGACGTACTTTACCTGAGCGTCAAGTAAAAGAAGCACTGAAAGCCATTGTGGAAAAAGCCACCGGGCGAGTTATCATTACTCTGTTTTCCAGTCATATTCATCGTATCCAAGAAGTTTTTGATATTGCAAAACTTTGTGGTCGCACTGTGGTTATCAGTGGAAAATCTTTGGCAAATAATATTGAAAAAGCCAAAGAACTCGGATTTATACGTATGCCGCCGGCTTTTTATAATGCGCATAACGGCGTGCCCGAAGTGGCAGAAGATAAACTTATTTTATTGGTAACCGGCGCACAAGGCGAACCCATGTCGGCACTTTCTCGCATGGTAACAGGCGGACATAAGCAATTGCAGGTTCATAGGGGAGATACCATTATCATGTCCTCCCGTATGATACCCGGCAACCAACGTACCATTTCTGCCATGATTAACGACATGTATAGATTGGGTGCTGAGGTATTTTACGAAAGTGTGCTTGACATTCATACTTCCGGTCATGCCCACAAAGAAGAGCTAAAAGATGTGCTATTTGCCACAAAACCGAAATACTTTGTGCCCATTCACGGTGAGTATCGACATCTTGTTAAGCATTGCCGCTTGGCGCAAGAATGTGGCGTAGCCAAAGAGCATACTTTCATTTTGGAGAACGGAACGCCGCTTACGCTTTTGGCGGATGGTGTAGAAATAGAGGAACCTATCAGTGCCGATCGTACTCTTGTTGACGGAAAAGGCGTTGGTGACGTGGGCCATGCTGTTTTACGAGAAAGGCATATTCTTGGCGGCGAAGGTATTGTTTTTGTGGTGCTTGTGCTTGACGC